>CAJWER010000001.1 GCA_913030785.1 uncultured Chloroflexota bacterium
CCCTCTGAACACCCCTCTTACGGCGGATTGCCCTTCGACTTGCTCGGGGTGAACGGTGAATCGGGAACTCCGTTCGTGGTGAGCCTTTCGAACCGCGTCCGGGATCACGCTCATCCTCACATACCCGGCGAGGGGCTGATGCCCTCTGCACACCCCATTCTCGGCTTGGAGTTTTGTAGTGCGCTGCTAGAAGGGTATAGCTAGGGCGCGTCTGCTTCGTAGAGGTTGGGGGCATGCCTTGTCGTGAGGGACGGGTTGATGAATGTTGAGAATACCTTTGCGGAGCCCGAGTTGTGGTCTACGATGGCGTCGATCGCTTCCTGGATTCGGGTGGTGTGCAGGACCGGTACACGTTCTGGGAAGGTGCGGTGGATGTCCTTGAGGTACCAGTCGAATTGCAGCAGCGGCGCGGCGATCACTGCGACATCGCGATTCGGGGATTTGACGTAGCGAACGTACCAGAGGGAGAAGAGGGTCTCCTCGGTCTGGCTGATAAGCACTGACCCGTCGGGCACTGCGTCAAGGATGCCCTCGGCGTGCTGCAGGGCCGTCCGATCGTCGCTCAGATCCTGGTCTGCGTAGTTGAGGGCAAGTGACACCCCGGGCAGCAGCGCAAAGGCCAGCACTCCGAGGACCAGTAACGGTTGTGAGAGCAGTGACTTTTGCCATGCGGTCTGTGTTTTGAGCGCGTCGCCTTGCTCTGTCAGGGCGCTGGCTATCTTGGCGAATCCGATTCCGACCCACACGGAGAAGAGTATGAAGACGGGGATCATCAGGACTTCGAAGTCGAAGGAGTTGTAGGTCACCGAGTAGACGCTCAGGATGGCGATGCTGATCACAGAGGCGGCCCAGAGTGCTGGGAGGTACTTTCTCAGTGTCGGGATGGCCATCAGCCCGATGAACAGGCCGAGAGGGTTGAACTGGGAGAAGACGAGGCGAGTCCAGTCTACGAGTCGTTCGAAGATGTTCCCCACCGTGACGCCGAACACGTACTCCTGGTAGGGGCGTGCCGAGAGGATCCAGATCGCACCTCGGAGTGTAGCGGCGTTGCCCCAGTTTATGGGCGGATGCTGGCCGGCGCGGAGGGGCAGGTAGGCGTACACGGCGAGCCCCAGGAGCAGGGGGATGAAGAGCCAGAGCGACAGGGTTGCACGGGTCCCGAGGGACTTCCATATCCAGTAGATGAGGGGTACGGCGACGGCTAGCAGCGTGAGGTGGTTTCCGAGCCCCACTCCGAGGATCAGGCCGAACATGGCGAGTTTGGCATTCGGCGACGCGTACGAGGCGTCGCTGTCGTCGGTGCGGCGCAGCGTGAGCCACGTGGCTATGAGCAGGAGCAGCGACGCAAATAGCGCATTGAGGGCGTAGACCTCGGTGATGACGGCCTGTGACCAGAAGAGGGGCGAGGTGGCGAGGACGCTGCTGCCCAGGGCTGCGCCGGTGAGGGCGAGCCGTGGCGACGAGCCGGTGGCTGAGGTGATTCTCAGGATGGCCCAGAAGGTGGCGAAGACAGCGGCCGCGGCCAGGGTTGCCGAGAGCAGGTTGCCGCGGTAGGCGATGTCGCCGGCGGGCACGAGTTCTGTGAATCCCCGCAGGAGCAGTGTGTAGGTCGGATAGCCTGGCGGGTGCGGGATGCCCAGGGTGTGGGCTGCCGTCAGCAACTCGCCACCGTCGACGCCTTTGCGCTCCCAACCCCAGGTGAGGGTGGGGGCGAGGGTGGCGAGGTAGAGGGCGAAGGAGGCGAGCAGGATGGCGGTGGATACGAGCCTGGGCCATGGACTTGCTTGCACTGCATTCATTGTGTGGGGTCATATGGTACCGGAATCGGCGAGGCAGTTCACTTCCACTGGCTGAGCCTAGCGCTGGCCATGCCTGGGATGAGTAGGGCGCTCCGGTCGGGGGCTGAGTCTTTGCTGCGGCATTTTTACAGGTAGGCGATCACCGCGGCCTCGGTGGGCAGGTGGACTTTGGGGCCGAGTATCTGGGTTATGAATGCGAGGATGTTGGGTTTAGGGTCTTCGCTTGCCTCGATGGTCTGCCAGCGGGTGGTGATGGCGTCTGTGTAGAGGTGTGCGCCGATGATGGCGCGCTGAAAAAAAATCGATCCCCAGGTAGTAGATGTTGTCGCTGCGCAACTGAAGAAATCGGGTTCAAATGTTGGCCTCGTATTCTGTTCACGGGCCGACATGGCTACGATGGTCTGGGGGGATCAGAAACTGGTACGCGATGGACCGCCTCGCTATCCTCGTATTTGATGAAAGCGACCTGAAATCCATTGCCGCGGGAACCAACCTTGTCGGTATTCTCTATGATAAGTATTTCGATGTTAAGCAACTAGCATGACGCTAGCGCGTTAGAAGATGGGTGCATCATGTCATCTTTCTCATCATCTTTCGCACTTCTTCCGTCTTTCCGGCAATCAGGGCTACCATCGCTGACGTTTGAACCGTCAACGCCCACGTCGCCGTGGGAGGGCAGATGTGATTTCCATAGTGCTGGAACACATTGGTGTTTGGTCGCCCGACTCTTTCATCCCTGATAGCAGACATTCCACAGGCCCTGCCATAGTGCCCGACGGGGAGAGGACCACGGTTGACAAGGCCGTGCTGCTGGGTGATTATATGGCATGAGCGTCCGATGGGGCGTGTGTTGGAAAAACTGAATAGGTGACGGGGGTGCCCGTCCAGGGAAAAATTCCTGGACGGGCCTAATAGAGGAAGCCGGTCTAAGTCCGGCACTGTCCCGCAGCGGTAGGTCCGGGTCCACTTTGGTGGGCGTGGGCGAGTCCGATCAACTGCCCCTGTCAATGTCGATGGCCTTCGAGGAAAGGTACGGGCATGGGTGGTTGTTGTTTAGCCCTGCATCCGTCTCGGAGCAGGGTATTTTTTGCCCTCTTCGGTTGTGGTACTCGCTGCCCTGGCAGGTAGCGATGTGTCTTCCTCGGTAGAAATTAGGGGAATGCGTGGCGAAGTGGATCCGGTATTGTGCATTTCCTTTCTTCGACGGCCTGCCACTGGGTCCGAGCGAGGATTTTCGGAAACCGAGGGAGGTGTTGTCAGTGATGGGTCTTACGTCGTATAGAGCGAAATTGTTGTTTGTGCCGGTGCTGGCGGTCTTGGTGCTGCTTGCGATGGCTTGCGGGTCGGATGATGAGCCGCCGACTCGGGTGGCCAGCGATGTGGCTACAGATACCTCAACCGAGGCCGCTGCGGTGGCGACTTCGGCCCCGACCGAGGTCCCGACGAATCCTACTGCAATTGCTACTGCGACGCGGTTGCCTACAGCCACGCCGGTGCCGCTGTTCCCTGTTACCGTTACGGGCAGCAACGGTCGTGAGATCACCTTCGATGAGGCGCCCGAGAGGATCGTGGCGATCGATTCGGCGGTTGTGGAGACGCTGTTCGCGATCGGCGAGGGCTGGAGACTGGTGGGGACGCACGATTTTGTGTCGTATCCGCCCGAGGCGGCGGATATTGAAAGGGTGGGTGGCGCATTCAACCTCAATTTCGAGGCGACGGTGGGGCTGGACCCAGACCTGGTGTTTGTGTTTTCCGAGGGGCCGGCGGAGGAGCTGGAGCGGCTGGGCCTGCGGGTGCTGTACCTGCAGAGTCTGAGCGACGATTTTCGCGGAGTGGCCGACAACGTCAGGATGTGGGGCCGAATCGTGGGGAATCCGGTGGCGGCGGGGGAGGTCGCGGCTGATTTTGAGGCGCGGGTCGCGGCCATCGAGAGGGCGATGGCGGGGCGAGACGAAGGGCCGAGGGTGTTCCAGGACGAGGGCGAGCTTTGGACACCGGGTCCGGATACGCTGATCGGCCAGGTGTTTACTGTGCTGAAGCTTCAGAATATTGCTCACGATGTGGTGGGGTATTCGCAGTTGAGCCCGGAGGTGATTGTGGAGCGGGCTCCGGAGATTGTGATCGCGTCGTATGGGGACTCGATCTCTGCCAATCCGGCTTTTGCGGAGCTGCCGGCGGTGAAGGATGGGCGCGTGTATGTGCCGGATAGTGACGCGCTGTCTATTACGGGTCCGCGGTATGTGGTGGGGCTGGAGAAGCTGGCGAAGTGGGTGTACCCGGACCTGTTTGACTAGGGCGGCCCTTCGACAGGATCAGGGTGAGCGGGGCTTGGGATGAGGGTGGGCTCACGTTTGGATTTGGGTTGCGAGAGGGGATTGGACTCCGGATGAGGTCTTTGCATAGGGAAAAAGCAGCAGTCGTCACGGGCCGCCGTGTGGGGGTGTTTCCCTGGCGGCGGCTTGGTGTCGGGCTGGTGGTGGTTGCTCTGGTGGGCGTGCTGGCGTCGGGGGTTGGCGCGGTGGCCATACCGCCGCTGACGGTAGTGAAGATAGGGTTGTCGAGGCTGCCGCTGGTAGAACTGGCTCAGACGTGGCCGGACACGTGGGACACGATTGTGTGGCAGCTTCGGCTGCCCAGGGTGGCGCTGGCGGCGATTGTCGGCGGTTCCCTGGCTATGTCGGGGGCTACGTACCAGGGGCTGTTCCGGAATCCGCTGGCGGACCCTTATCTGATAGGCGTGGCGTCGGGGGCGGGCCTCGGTGCGACGATTGTGCTGGTGACGGAAGTGCCGGAGACGTTCGCGGGCGTCGGGGTGCTACCTGTGGCGGCGTTTGTGGGAGCTGTTGGGGCGGTGCTTCTGGCCTACGGGGTTGCGCGAGTATCCGGAGGGCTGCCGCTGACGACTCTGATCCTGGCAGGGGTTGCTGTGGCGGCCCTTGCGGGTGCGGTGACGACGTTGTTGATGATTCGGAGCGACCCGGACCTGCGGCCGGTGCTGTCGTGGCTGCTGGGGGGCTTTGCGTCAGCTCAGTGGAAGCACTCGGCGGTGGTGCTGGCGTATTTGGGGCCGAGTGCGGTCGTGATGCTTTCTTATGGACGCGTGCTGAACGTGTTGCAGCTGGACGAGGCGCATTCGACGCAGCTCGGGGTCGACGTGGGCAGGGCTAAGCTGGTGCTGATTGGTGCTGCGTCGCTGGCGACGGCGGCGGCTGTGGCGTTCAGCGGGCTGATCGGGTTCGTGGGGCTGATCGCTCCTCATGCCGTGCGGCTGGTGTGGGGGCCTGATCACCGGTCGCTGATCCCGATGGCGGCGATCGTGGGGGCTGGGTTCCTGATTGTGGCGGACCTGGTGGCGCGGACGGTGGTGAGTCCGTCGGAGTTGCCGGTGGGGATTGTGACTGCGTTCTGTGGCGCGCCTTTCTTTTTGTATCTGCTGAGACGGCGCCGGGGGGTCTAGTGTGCCCCTCCCCTCCAAAAAAAAGAAAACAATTATCCGAGGGGCACCCTCAAGCTCCCGGCCCTTCGGCGGGCTCAGGACAGGCGATGGGCTCTGTTCCTCTGCATACCCCGTCCTCATAAGAGAAAAACATGATCTGCGAGATACCGTTTGATGCTCCCAGCAAGGGGCTGTGCTTTTCTGCTCACGCCGTGTTATGGGTCTGCCAGAGCTGATGGTGCCGAGGGAGGATGAAATGCCGCGAAGATCGGTGGTGTGGGCTTGCTGAAAGTTGACAGAATAAGGTTTGGTTATGGCGCCGAGGCCGTGCTGGATGGGGTTGGGCTCGAGGTTGGGCGGGGTGAGCTGGTGGGGCTGGTGGGGCCTAATGGCTCGGGGAAGACGACGCTGCTGCGTGTGATTAGCGGTGTGCTGGCGGTGTCGGCCGGGCGTGTGAGTGTGGATGGCCAGGATCTGGCAGGGCTCAGAGCGAGCTCTCGGGCGCGGCTTGTGTCGGTAGTGCCTCAGAATCCGCAGCTTCCAGAGGGATTTACGATCAGGGAGTTGGTGCTGATGGCGCGTAACTCTTATTTAAAGCTACTGGAGTGGGAGGGCCGTGGGGATGTGGAGGCGGCGACACGGGCGATGATGGAGACGTCGACGCTTGAGCTGGCTGATCGGGCGCTGGGTACGGTCTCCGGTGGGGAGCGTCAGCTGGCTGTGGTGGCGATGGCACTGGCTCAGGACGCGCCTGTGATGCTGCTGGATGAGCCCACGTCGAACCTGGATCTGGCCCACCAGACGGGCATCATGGATCTGGTGGTGCGACTGATGGAGGAGCGGGGGACGGCGGTGCTGGTGGCGATGCACGATCTTACGCTGGCGGCGCAGTACTGCGACCGGCTCATCATGCTGTTTGAGGGGCGTGGGTTCGCCGTGGGGACGCCGTCGGAGGTGCTAACTGCGGCGAACATCGAGGCGGTGTACGGGGCTGAGGTGTACCTGGTGCCACACCCGTTGGGAGGGACGCCGGTGGTGCTTCCGGCGCGAGGTGCGAGGAGAGAGAATTACCGCTGAGACCGCAGAGAGGGGTCTTGTAGGGAGTTCGCAAGTTCGAGGATGCGTGATATGACGGCATGGTGCAGGGTACGGGGTCGTCGGTGGGCAAGAGCCTGATAGCGACGGCGTTATGTAGGATGTTGCGGAAGGACGGTTATAAGGTTGCGCCGTTCAAGGCGCAGAACATGTCCCTTCTTTGCCTGGCACATGTCGTCCACTGGTTGGGCATTCGCGCGATGCCCCTCCAGCCCGTTCCTCAGCCAGGCTGCTAGGCGAGGGGCGCCAGCTTCACGCAGACGGGCATGGGGACCTCAGCGACGTCGCCTGTTGGGTGCAGTTCCCCGGTATCCTGGTCGATGTGGAAGGTGACGATGCTGTCCGAATCCTGGTTGGCGGCCAGCAGGATGATTCCCGTGGGGTCGATGGCGAAGTTACGTGGGGTTCTGCCCAGGGTGGGTTCGTAGCCGACCAGGGATAGCTCGCCGGTGGCTTGATCGATGGCGAAGATTGCGATGCTGTCGTGGCCGCGGTTTGAGCCGTAGACGAACTTGCCAGAAGGGGCGACGTGGACGTCTGCACAGTGGGTGACTCCTGAAAAGCCCTCTGGGATAGTGGACAGTGTCTGCACGGGGTCTAGTGCGCCGGTGTCGGGGTCCAGCGTCAGGGCGGTGATTGTGGAGTTGAGCTCGTTGATCGCGTAGGCTCGTTTGCCGCCCGGGTGGATGTCGAAGTGGCGGGGGCCGGCACCATCGGCCATGCGGGCGAATGGGGATGCGGCCGGGGTCAGCTTGCCGGAGGTGATATCAAGCTGATATGTGAATAGCTTGTCGATGCCGAGGTCCGCGGCGTAGACGAAACGGTTTTCGGGTCCGATGGTTACGGAGTGGGCATGGGGCCCCTGCTGTCGCTCGGGGTTGATGCTGGAGCCCTCGTGCTGGACAAACTCGGACATCTCTCCAATTCCACCGTCATCGCGAATGGGGTAGACGACGACGCTGCCTGATCCGTAGTTGGCGAGTACGAGGCGCGTCGAGGTGGAGTCGACCTTCAGGTGGCAGGGAATTGTGCCGATGGTGGGCCTTGTGTTGATCGTGGTCATTTTGCCGGTCCCACTTTCGATGGAGAAGGCGCTGACGGAGCCGCCTGGGCTTCCCTCGAATTCCTGCACCTCGCTCACGGCGTAGAGGTTTTTTTGGGCAGGGTCGAAGGTGAGGAACGACGGGCTTTTCATCTCCGCGGTCTCTCCGGTAGGCTCCAGTGCACCTGTGGTTGGGTCCATGTTGTAGGCGTAGATGCCTTTGCTGGTGCTGTGGGTGTACGTGCCGACGAAGACGAGTGTCATGGTGGTTCTCCGTTGTTCGTGTGTCGATACTTTAGACTAAATGGTGGCGCGTGTCTTTCTCTATTTCCGCCCACCCGTCCTTTAGAGGAATCTGGGGGCGTTGCCCCCAGACCCCCACCAGAGGGGTGGAGCCCATCTGGACTCCCCATGTTGAGGGGCGCTATGACCGGGGCTGGGATGGTTTTTTAGGTAGTGGAGTTCTCGTTTTACGCCTGTCCGCCCTAGATGGGAATCTGAGGCGTTGTCCCCAGGTCCTCACCAAAGGGGTGGGGTCCCTCTGGACTCCACTTGTTGGGGGTGATTTACGGTGTGTTCCAGGTCTGGGGGGGTTGCCAGGTGGCGTGGGGGTAGCTCCCTTCGAGCAGTGGCGTGTGGGCAGGGTCGAGCAGTGGTGGTGGGGGCAGGTCTTCTTTCTCGGCTGGCAGGAGCTGATCCAGGTTGTGGGTTTCGGTGTTTTTTTGCTGCACCAGGATGACGAAGTCGCCCAGACCTCCTGGTCTGATGATGTCGCGCATGGCCATCATGTTGGCGTCGCGGTCCGGTTGCGAGAGCTCCATCCTGCGCAGGGTGTGAAGCCAGCGATTGATCCCGAGGGCGCCCAGAAGGTTTGCCTGGCTGACGATGCCGATACCAACGAGGCCGCTTTCGCCCCCTACTCGGTCAAGGGCCGCGAAGTCGACGTGGGTGGTGATGTCCTGGGCGCCAATGTGGCTGAGAGGGTCGTTGCCTGCCGTGTGGCTGCGGTGGGTCCGAAGGGTTCCATCGGGCCGGTGCGGCGAGTAAGGATCGGACCCGGCGTGACCATAGTCGATGGTGACCATGAACCCGCGATCTAGAGCTTGGGATGCCTCATCGATCCATGTCGCCATGCCCAGGTTGACTTCGCCTCGATACCCCTCGGGCAGTTTGTGGTCAACCCCCGCAACGGCCTGAATCAACTCCGGGGTGTTCGGCTCTTCGAGTACCTCGCGTAACTCGCCGTCTTGCAGGGTGATGTATACCTCTCTTGGGATGCCGTCACGGACTTCGAATAGGGCGACGGGGAACGCATCGACCAGCTCGTTGGAGAGCATGCACCCGACTATGTTACGCAGGGGCACTCCCGTGGCTGCGACCCTATTGGTGGTCGTGGTATCTGGCGCAAGGTTCGGGGTCGGGGATATGCGATCGAGGACGACGTATCGGATGTTTTGCGCAAGCTGGTCGGAAAGCACTGGGATGAAAGCGGCGATGTCACGGGCAAGGAGTCCATCGCCTGCGCCCATCTCTACTACATGGAACGGGGAAGGTCTTTCGAGCGCCTCCCACATATTGCGGAGCATGACTGCGAGTGCTGCTCCAAAAGTGGGGTGGGCGGAGGGACTGGTGTAGTAGTCGCCGCTCGCACCGACGGGGGAGCCGGACGTGTAGTAGCCGCCTGTCGGGTGGTAGAGGGCGAGTTCCATGAACTCGGCGAACGTGATCCGGCCATGGACGCCGATGCGGGCTTTGATCTCGGTTTCGGCAGGGTTGGTCATGGGGATACTGCGTGCGTTTTGTGCGGCCGGAGTTGTATGCGCGCCCGGGGGCTCCGCTAATTTGCGCAAGTCTCTCCCTCTCATAAAGAGGGATTAGCACAAGAGGTGTCCCACTGGCGAATTTGTCCTTCGACAAGCTCAGGACGAACGGTGAATCTAAGGTTGAGTTCGTGGTGAACCCATCGAGTCACGGTTCCAGTTGGCGGTTTTTGAGGCAGAGCCGGTGAATTGTCAGGTTTTGGGTTGCGCTTGCTTGGCTCGACGGTTTTGGGACCCGGACCTGTCCCATCCGGATACGGGCATGGAGTTCTTGAACTCACCGACTTCTCCGCACAGAGTGCACACGCCCTGGCTAGTTGGTCCGTTAGGACTATCGATCAACCAGCGATGACGACATTCGGTCTCAAGCTCTTCCTGTTTGGTCACGGCAAGTCCCTTCTAGCCGAGCGCCCCCCTTGGATGGTACGTCGGCTGCTAGTCAGGCTTTTTGAAGAACTCCTCTGGGTCATACCATTTCCTCCGGTTCAGGGGAGAAATAAAAGCATGTTCGGTCGTGAGGTTGTCCTCACATACTTGGGTTCGGTACTATGCCCGTCTGTGCGCCTCCTCTATGTCAGATGACTGCTAATCTCGTTGGTCTATGGGTGAGTACTCCAAATCTACGGGCCCGGTGTAGAGCAGTCTCGGCCGGAGGATGTCCCTGACCGAGTACTGTTCGAACACGTGGAGTGTCCAGCCGGGCATGCGTCCAACGGCGAAGAGCGGAACGAAGAGGTCGTCGGGGATGCCGAGCAAGGAGTAGATCGCCCCGGACCACAGGTCCACATTGGGAGCGATACCCCGCTTGGCCCGCTTCTTCATGGCTTCGGTGTTTGTGACGGCCTCTATGATGGAGAACCATTTGGTCTGTCCGCGCCGTTCGCCAAGTGCTTTGGCCTCGGCTTTTAGGTGGACGGAACGCGGATCGACATCGTCATAGACAGGGTGACCAAATCCCATTACGCGACCGCGGTTGGCGATGATATTTTCGACGTATGCTTCCGCGTTCTCTTCGGAGCCAACCTCCTGGGCCATTCGTATGGCGCCTTCGGCTGCTCCGCCGTGTTTGGGGCCCTTGAGCACGGCAACTGCGGCTGTGATGGCCGCCCAGAAATCGGCCCCGGTGGAGGCGGCCACACGGGCGGCAAAGGCCGACGCGTTGGCGCCGTGCTCCGCATGGAGTATCAGGTCTGTGTCCATGAGGCTTGTGTCATCAGCGTCCGGTAGTTCGCCGAACAGCATGTAGAGGAAGTTGCCAGCGTGGGTCAATTCCGGATCGGGTTTGATGGGCTCCAGACCGTTCCTGACGCGATGGTGAAATGCGACCATCGTGGCGACGGACGAGGTCAGTCGGATACCCTTCTTCAGTGCTCCCCGGGGGGACACATCCAAAATGTCGGGGTCCGACAGGCTCATTGCAGAGACTGCCCCACGGAGTACGTCCATGGGATGGGCATTCCGGTAGATCCGGATGATGTCCTGGACCTCTTGCGGAAGCTCGCGGTTTGCTTTCAGGCTCGCATCGAGTCCGTCGAGTTGCGAGCGTGTGGGCAGGGAGCCGTGCAAGAGGAGATAAGTGGTCTCTTCGAAGGTGGAAAAGCGGGCAAGATCGTCGATGTTATAGCCCCGGTAGAGGAGCTTTCCGGGCTTGGCAACGATGAGGCTAGAGGTTGTGCGGTCGAAGTAGCCGTTTTTGAGCCCTTTATTGAGCTCAATATTCTCTTTCACTACCGCCATGTCTACCTGTCTCCGACATTCCCGAACAGTAAGCTAGACGGGCGCAAAAATCTCAAAAGACAGGCGTACGCGAAAGGAACCAAATGCCGCGCCGAAACGGCGTCGCGAGACCCTCCAAGAGCAAGGAAATTCTAGCATTCCACTTCCAAGCTGTCAAGGAAGGGCGATAGTGGGGCGGGAGGTCGGATTGAGTCGGTGAGATCGGCGGGGCGCTGTTACCCGGCTTTATGGATGGCGAGGGTTAGTTATAATATTCACAAGTCATTGACGAGGCCGAGGTCAGTCGATACAATGCCGTCCATCCAGAGGGTGGCAAATGAGGGGTGGCAATGGAGTCTGGCGGAGTTCCCGATGTTGTCGTACTCAGGCTGCCTCTGTATGTCAGGGCCCTCTCTCAACTGCTAGCCGCTGGGTGCGAGGTCGTTAGTTCACAGAAACTCGGCGGTCTTCTCCAGGTTACCCCTGCGCAAATAAGGAAAGATCTCAGCTATTTCGGCAGGTTCGGCAAGCAGGGACGTGGCTACAATGTCCGCTTCCTGCGGGACGAGCTGAAGCAGATTTTGGGCTTGGACCGGAAGTGGCACGCGTGCCTCGTGGGCATGGGCTTCCTTGGCCAGGCGATCGTGAACTACCCCGGCTTTGCCCCAGAGGGTTTTGACATTGTGGCGGCTTTCGACAGCGACGCGGAGATGGTGGGGACGACTGTCCAGGGGTTGACGGTGCAGCCGATGGGAGAGCTTGACGCTCTGGTCCGGGGCGGGAGCATCAGTGTGGGTGTGGTGGCTGTCCCTGCGGCGCAGGCTCAGGAGGTGATCGACAAGCTAGTCGACGCCGGGGTTCACGGGATTCTGAATTACGCTCCGGTAGCGCCTCAGGTGCCGACGAGTGTTGTGATCAGGAATATCGACCCGGTGCTTTCGTTGCAGTCGATGACTTTCTATCTATTGAAGGAAGCTGAAAGGGCGTCTGGGCGCTAGTCCCGACCGCCTCTTGTTCGAGGAGTGAAGGTCGTAGTTGTGGGGGCACCCTCACACACTGCTGAGGGCACGCCCCTCTGCAGTCCCCTTGTTCAGTGGCACTGCCATAGGTGACGACGTGTGTCGCTACGCGGGTCACAATAGCGCCTGTGGCGTCTACAGCGGGCGATTACGCCGGCGACGGGCGACTTTGATGCGTGCCTGGGACCTTCGCAGGGAGGCCAGGGCCCTATGCAGATCCATGTCGACAGGCGCAGAGGCTATGCGTTCTTGCGCGGCCTTGAGGGCTGCCTCGGCCCGCTCAATGTCGATCTCATCAAGTCGTTCGGCGGTGTCGGCCAGGATGGTGACTTTCTCGGGCATGACTTCCATGAATCCGCCGCTGACGGCGATGAAGCTGTCTTCCCCGTCCTTGACTACGCGAATCTCGCCCGGCTTGAGAACGGTCAGCAGCGGGGCGTGGCTCGGTAGGATCGCCATTTCGCCCTCGACGCCAGGAGCCACTAGCAAGTCGACCTGGTTGGACGAGACGTGCCTCTCGGCGCTGACTATGTCTAGCTGGAATGTTGGCACGGCCGGTTAGCCCTCTTCCTGCATCTTCTTGGCCTTCTCCACAGCCTCGTCGATGGTGCCCACCATGTAGAAGGCCTGCTCGGGCAGCTCGTCGTGTTTTCCGTCGAGTATTTCGCGGAAGCCGGCGACGGTGTCTTTGATGGGTACATAGCGTCCGGGCTGGCCAGTGAAGGCCTCAGCCACGAACATGGGCTGGGTCAGGAATCGCTGAATCTTCCTGGCGCGTACAACGGCCTGGCGGTCCTCGTCGGATAGCTCATCGACGCCGAGGATGGCGATGATGTCCTGCAGATCGCGATACCGCTGCAGTACCTGCTGGACGCCTCGGGCGGTATCGTAGTGGTCGTTTCCGACGACCGAGGGCTCAAGGATCCTGGATGTGGATGCGAGGGGGTCGACTGCCGGGTAGAGGCCCTGCTCCGACAGGCTACGTTCCAAGGACACTACTGCATCGAGGTGGCCGAAGGTCGTGACGATTCCAGGGTCGGTATAGTCGTCGGCGGGGACGTAGATGGCCTGGAAGGACGTGATGGACCCCTCCGCGCTGGATGTGATGCGCTCTTCGAGGAGGCCCATCTCGGTCGCGAGCGTGGGCTGATAGCCCACGGCGGAGGGCATCCTGCCGAGAAGGGCGGAGACTTCCATGCCCGCCAAGATGTAGCGATAGATGTTGTCGATGAAGAGCAGGACGTCCTGGTTCCGCTGTTCTTTGAAGTACTCAGCCATGGTTAGTCCGGTTAGGCCG
Source organism: uncultured Chloroflexota bacterium (assembly GCA_913030785.1). Taxonomy (GTDB): domain Bacteria; phylum Chloroflexota; class Dehalococcoidia; order Lucifugimonadales; family CAJWER01; genus CAJWER01. The sequence goes on from CAJWER010000001.1 coordinate 13,225, forward strand.
ACACGGGCTCGGACACCGGGGGGCTCGTTCATCTGGCCGAACACGAGGACGGTACTGCCGAGGACACCGGACTCCTTCATTTCGTTCCAGAGGTCGTTGCCTTCGCGAGAGCGCTCACCGACGCCGGCGAAAACGGAGACGCCCTGGTGCTCTGCGCCGATGTTGCGGATGAGTTCCTGGATGATGATGGTCTTGCCCACGCCGGCACCGCCATATGCTCCGACCTTACCGCCCTTAGTGAAGGGAGTGATCAGATCCATGACCTTGACGCCGGTCTCTAGGACCTCGACGCTGGTGGTCTGCTCATCGAATTTCGGAGGAGCGCGGTGGATGGGCCAGGACTCGTCGGACTCGACGGCTTCAAGGCCGTCGATGGGCTCCCCAAGGGAGTTAAACAGGCGGCCGAGTGTAGGTTCACCTACTGGGACCGTGATGGGCTGGCCGGTATCAACGGCCTCCACTCCGCGCGCCAAGCCGTCGGTCGTACCGAGGGCCAAGCAGCGGACCCGGTTGTTGCCGACGTGCTGCTCGACCTCGAGAACGAGTCTCTCTCCGTTGAGTTGGGCCTCGAGTGCGTTGTAGATCGCTGGCATCTGCTCCGGCGGGAACTCTACGTCCACCACGGTGCCGATGACCTGGGTTACTGTTCCGGCTGCCATTGTTCCTCCTGGGATTGGGGCAGGGCCCCACCCATCATATTCGGGTGCCCGGGTTCGTCCCAGGCACCTGCACGGGTATCTACTGCTCTACGGCGACGGCGCCTCCGATGATGTCGAGGAGCTCCTTGGTGATGCTCTCTTGCCTGGCCTTGTTCATGACCAGTGTGAGGTCGTCGACCATCTCGTTTGCGTTGTCGGTGGCGTTGCGCATGGCCACCATGCGGGCCGACTGCTCAGATGCTATGGACTCGAGTACCGAATGGTATATCTGCATTTCTACGAATCGTGGCAGCAACTCTGTTAGAACGGTCATGCTGTCTGGCTCGTAGATGTAACCAACGGACTCGCTGGACTTCAGTTCCGCCGGTACAACCGGAAGGAGCTGGATAACGATGGGCTGTTGGACGGTGGTGCTCACGAAGCTGGCGTATGAAATGTAGACGGCGTCTACACGCTCGGCGGTGTAGTCGTCGATTACGAGCCGGGCTATGGGTGCTATGTCGATCAGGCTCGGCTGGTCTCCGAGGTCTGTGAAGACTGCCTTGACGTCCTGGCCGCCACTGACCATGAAGTCTCTGCCCTTTTTGCCAACAGTTATGACGTTGGACTTGGCGCTCTGGTGAAGGATGAACTGGGCAGCTTCGCGATTGATGCTGGTGTTCAGGCCACCGGTCAGGCCTCTGTCGGGAGTGATGTGGACTACGGTGAGGTTGTCCACGTCCCTGCGTCGAAGGACGGGATGCAGGTTGTCTTCCTCGTGGGGCTGGGCGGCCAGATCGGCGAGGAGGGCGTTTATGTGATCGTTATAAGGACGGCCTCTCAGGGCCATCTCCTGGGTACGCCGCATTTTGGATGCGGCGATCATGGACATAGCCTTGGTGATCTTGGCTGTATTTTCGACACTACGGATGCGTCGCTTTAGCTGTTGTGCACTCGGCATATGGTCCTTTCGACCATCTCCTTGCCCCATTCCTATCCAGGAAGGGGTTCAAGAGAGGGTTATGGGGGTTCCCCCCCAGTCCTCTGCCAGAGGGTTCTACCTCTGGACTTTCTGCATTGTCAGTACTGCTCACTTCGGTGCCGATCTGGCTTCCTGTCCGTTTGTGGAGAGGAATGAGGTGAGGGTGAGTTGTTGGCTAGTATGGCACGCTCGACTTGAATTCTTCGCCTGCCTTTGTGAGGGCTTCGGCGGTCTCGTCGGTGATGTTTTTCGTATCTGCGATGCTCTTGAGAATCTCGGGATGGCTGGCTTCGAGAAAGCTCTGGAAGCCCTTCTCGAAGTCGGCTACCTTCGTCAGGTCGACATCGTCCAGGATGCCGTTGATCAGTGCGAACAGGACGCATACCTCCTGCTCAAGGGAGAAGGGCGCGTCCTGGACCTGTTTTAGGACCTCGACGGCCCGCTGCCCACGTTCGAGCTGGGCACGTGTAGCCGCGTCCAGGTCGGATGTGCCGAACTGGGCGAAGGTGGCAAGCTCGCGGTACTGGGCCAGCTCCAGGCGGAGCCTCCCTGCTACGCTCTTCATGGCCTTGCTCTGGGCGGCGCTGCCGACTCGTGAGACGGAGAGGCCGGCGTTGACGGCGGGCCTCATGCCCGACATGAACAGCTCCGGCTCGAGGTATATCTGGCCGTCTGTGATGGAGATGACGTTGGTGGGAACGTAGGCCGAGACGTCGCCTAAGAGTGTCTCAATGATGGGCAGTGCGGTCATCGACCCGCCCCCGAGTTCAGGAGAGAGCCTGGCGGACCTTTCGAGGAGGCGGCTATGCACGTAGAAGACGTCGCCTGGATACGCTTCGCGGCCCGGAGGGCGCCTGAGCAGCAGGGACATCTGCCTGTAGGCCCATGCGTGTTTCGATAGGTCGTCGTAGACGATCAGAGCGTCCTGGCCGTTGTACATGAACTCTTCTGCCATCGCACATCCGGCGTAGGGGGCGAGGAACTGCAATGGGGCCGGGTCGGAGGCGCTGGCGGACACTACGATAGTGTGTTCCATGGCGCCATTTTCTTCTAGAAGGGCGACTGTCTGGGCTACTTTCCCGATCTTCTGGCCTATTGCGACGTAGACGCAGAATAAGTCTCCACCCTTTTGGTTGATGATGGCGTCGGTGGCAAGTGTGGTTTTGCCGATGCCCCGGTCGCCGATGATCAGTTCGCGCTGTCCACGGCCAATGGCGACCATCGCATCGATGGCTTTGATTCCGGTCTGGACCGGGACGGTGACGGATTGTCGCGCAGCCACGCCGGGGGCGACGATCTCGGCCGGGCGGGTCTTAATGGACTTGATTGGGCCTTTGCCGTCGATGGGCCTGCCGAGTGGGTCGACGACGCGTCCTAGGAACTCTTTGCCGACGGGCAGCTCAGCGACGCGCCCGGTGCTGCGTACCTCGGTGCCTTCTTGCACAGAGAGCGGGTCGCCCAGTATTACTGCGCCGACGCCGTCCTCTTCGAGGTTGAGGGCCATGCCGACGGTGCCTCCCTCAAACTCGATCAGCTCGGTGGAGCCAACTCCGGAGAGGCCGTGAATCCTGGCGATGCCGTCACCGACTTCGACGACGACGCCTACGTCGGTCATCGTGAGATCTTGACCGAACTCCTCGATCTGCCGTTTGATAACGGACGCTATGTCCTGTCCTCTTACTGCCATCGCTGCCTCCCTAAGAGCAACTGCCCTGCCAAGACGGATTTAGGGCTGGGTCTGAGGGCCTTCCTCAGACAACTGGCAAGGGGACTAGTCCCCTTGCTTATGTGGTTCAGTTTATTTGCTCGACGACTGTGCGGCGCATACCCTGGAGCTTGGTCCGCAGACTTCCATCGATGACGCGGTCTCCCACACGGGCGACCAGGCCTCCGAGGATGTTCGGATCTACGCCTGTGGACAGGCGAACGTCCTTGTCAACCAGTTTGACCAGGACCGCATTGATGGCGGCTTCCTGGTCCTGGTCCAGCGGCGTGGCTGATATGACCTCTGCACGCTCGATGCCATTGTGGCTGTCGACGAGGGTCTCGAAGGTCTCGATGATTCCTGGAACCAGGTTCGCGAGGTTCCTGGTTGCCAGAAGCGCCAGCAGGTTGGCCGCGAGCGGGTCGACGGCGTCGCCAAGAACTGTCTCGACCGTCTCGATCTTGATCGCTGCTGGAACCTGCGGAGAGTCGAGCAACCCTGCCAATCCTTTGTTTTCGAGGGCGGTGGCGACGGTGCGCAGGTTATCTGACCAGGCGTCGAGCTGGCCCGATTCGGTTGCGATCTGGAAGACCGCCTGAGCGTATCGTCTTGGTGAAGCGGCCCTTGGCATGTTTTGCTCCGATGTCGCGGCGTGGTGACAGGCGTGAGCCTACTTGCCGGAGATCTTGGAGCCCTCCTCAAGAACCTGCTCTATTAGCTCTCGGTGTGAATCACCGTCGAGGGAGCGGTGTATCACTTTCTCCGCGGCGGTGATGGCTAGGCCGGCGAATTCGCTGCGGAGTTCCTCAATGGCGGAATCGCGTTCCCGTTGTATGCTGGCCTCGGCCCGCTCTCGCTCTGCGGCGATTTCGGCTCGGGCCTTACCCAGTTCCTCTTCGCGGAAGCGGTCGGCAACCTCACGGGCCTGGACGATCATCGCCTGGCTCTCGGCGCGTGCCTCGGTGAACTGTGCCTCGACGGCCTCTGAAGACCGCGCGGCATCGTCTCGAGCCCTCTCGGCGGTCTCCAGACTCTCTTTTATCTTTTCCGCACGCTGGTCGAGCATGCGCAGGATCGGTTTGTAGAGCACGGCGTAGAGCAGCACAAATAGTAGTGTGAAGCTCACGAGCTGTGTCAACAGGCCGGATAGGTTTATTCCAAGTGCATCCATAATCTTGCTCTCAGCCTCAGCGGCGCCCCTGTCCCAATGGAGAACTGGAGGCACAACCAGGCAACTCCGGCAATGGCCAGCGCGCCGGCCGCTCAGGCCACGCCTACGTCGTAAGCCGATTGGCCGTCGCTGCTAGACGAACTTTATGATTACTGCGACGACCAGGGCGTAGATGGCGATTGCCTCTGCGAATGCGATGGCCAGGATCATGTTCTGCTGGATTGGGCCGGCTGCCTCCGGGTTTCGGCCGATGGACTCCATTGCCTTGGCGGCCAGGATCCCGATTCCGAGGCCTGGACCTAGAGAGCCCAAGCCAATTGCGAGTCCGGCTCCAATGTCGGCGATATTTCCTTCTATCATCCCTTACTCCTTAGACTCTTCTAATTTCGATTTGGGGCTGGGGCCCACCGATTCTATCACTTGCTCACAGATTCGCGGGAGACCTCTCCCGAAGCACAGGGTAATGGTAGGAGCGTGAGGGAAACCCTCTTGTTATCGGCAGACGGGCTGCGACCCTCTGCTCTCCCTTTACTCAGACCCTGCTATGGACCTATATGTAGTGTGTGACTCCCTATCGACAGTGCTCGGGACGCACCGAGTCTATTCCCCTTGCAATCCCCTTTGGCGGCAGGCCGTCAATGGTCCTCTGATCCGTGGGATATGGAGGCCGATGCGGCGAATACGAGGGTCAGCATCGAGAATATAAACGCTTGAATCAGGCCGACAAACAGCTCGAGACCGAGGAACGGCACTAAGCCGACGAGCGGTATCAGGAACGCCATCGCGATGAGCAGAACCTCGCCCGCGAAGATATTGCCGAATAGGCGGAAGGTGAAGCTGATGACTCGGGCAGCCTCGCCAATGGCTTCGAGGACACCGACGAAGACGCCTATCGGTCCCTCCTTGAAGTTCAGAAATTTGCCAACATGTCCGAATACGCCAAGGCTGCGCAGCCCCCAGAAGTGGACCATGAACATCGCGATGATCGCCATAGAAAGCGGGGTATTGATATCGGTGTTGGCGCTCCTGAAGAAGGGGATCAGGATCCCGGCCCGCTTCCCGTCGTCGACCCCGTGCTCTTCGAACTCCTCAAGGGTCACAGTGTTGTCGATGGAGCCCAGTGACAGCAGAGCCAACCCGCCGTCGCCGTCGAATACCTGCAAATTGACGGAGCCGAGGTCTAGGTCGTGAGGGTCGTCGAGGGCAGCCTCCTTGTGATGCTTGACCTCTTCGGGAGACTCGACCCATCCGATCGTTCCGACGCCCGGGAGGATGCCCAGCCAGTTGGAGGTGACTATGAACAGGAATATGGTGGTGGCCAGGGGGAAGAATCGGCGGGCGTTCTTGGGCCCTGCCACGCTTTCGGCCAAGCTGAGGAAGAACTCGATGATGATTTCGAGGAATCCCTGCAGTCTGGACGGGATCTCAGTCGCTCGGCGTGTGCCAAGGAAGGAGATGAGGCCGAGGATGACGATGGCTATCCAGGTGTTGACCATCGTGTTGGTGATCTTGAAGTCGCCGATGATGGGGTCGGGGCCTATGGGCTCAGCCTTGAGCTCGATTGGGGCAAGGGGAGCGCCGAGGAAGCCGCCGCCAAACTGGTTGCCCAGTGCGCCGCCTGCGAGGCCGAGTATGAATAGGATACCTACCGCGATTACGGCGGTGAGCATCTTGGGGTTACCGAGGAGGCTTGACACTATTGTTTACTTTGGTCCTCGGGATCAGGTCCCTCGGATACGACGGCCATTAACATTCGATACATTCCGATTCCCGCTATGATCAAACCCGCACCGAGGCCCAGTAATGTGAGCATTGGCTTTGAGCCTAGACGGCCGTCGAGCCAGATTCCACCGAACCCGCCTCCCAGGAGGCAGAGCGCGACGTACCATCCAATGCCTGTAATTCGTAGTACGGTCCTCATCAAATGTGCCCCTGGAAGGGTTCTCGACGAGGTTTGTGGATTGTATCACAATCGTTTTCGGAGGGTCAATCTCAATCAAGAGGCGCGCCGGGCATCGCGAGCGCGCCTCTTCTTCAGGACTGGGAAATGTGGCTAGGTGGTACCCTCGGGCGAGCTGGCTTCCGAAGATGGCGGAATCTCTCCCTTGCCAAGGTCGTCCAGGTTAAGGGTCTCGATAAAGTCGGTGAATGCGGAGAGGCTCTTGAGCTCCTCCTCTTTCACGGGCTCCGCGGCGTCCTCGCCGACCTCGGTCTGGACCGGCCTGCCCTCTTCGTCCATTTCGACTCCGGCCTTTTCGATGACATCGTCGTGGGCGAATATGGGCGCGTCGGTTCTGACTGCAAGGGCTATAGCATCGCTGGGCCGGGAGTCGACCTCCAACTCGGTGTCGTTGACTTGCAGAATAATCTTCGCGTAGAACGTGTCGTTGTTGAGACCGGACACCAAGATGCGTTTTACTTCAGCACCCATGGTCGAGATTACCGTTTTGAGCAGGTCGTGGGTAAGGGGTCGCGGCGCAGCGACGTCTTGCAGCTTGAAGGCGATGGCGTCCGCTTCGGTGGGGCCGATCCATATCGGTAGGTAGCGGTTGGACTCCTTGACTCGCAGGATAACTACCCTTTGCTGGTAGTTAACGATGCTGACCCGGATGCTGTCGATAACCATCTCTCGCATCGCGTCTTCCGGCATGGAATTCCTCCTAGCTAACCAGTCGGTCCATTGTAAGACCACCGATTTGGCATGTCAATTTGGAGAGGGGGTTATTTACGCCCATGCAAATGAGGCGAGGACTACGGCGTTTGGCTCTTGGGCACCACGCTCCGGGTCCTTTTGGAGAGGTCGGACCTGGAGAGCATTACGGTACGTTCGCAGGTTAGGCATCGGACGCGAATATCGGCCCCGAGCCGCGTCACTTCCCAGTCGAAACCACCGCAGGGGTGCGGCTTTCGGAGGCGGACTACATCGCCTAGGTGGAGGTCGGTCGCCACGGCTTGCCCGCTTCGTCCAATATCCCGTTCACAAGTTGGCGCAGGTCGTCGGCGGCGGCGCGTGCGGCGCGCTCGAAGGAGGCCGGTTCTTTGGAGGCGTAGGTGATGCCTCGGGAACTGGAGACGATCAGGTTTCGTCCAGCCTGGTCTATGCCGGCGAGGACTGACGCTCGCAATTGGCCCTCCTGTGCACCAACTCCGGGCAGCAGGATGGGCATGTCCGGGGCTATCTCTCGGACGCGGGCGAGATCTTCGGGGTATGTGGCGCCGACGACGAGGCCGATGTTGTCGTTGCGGTCCCAGCGAACGGCGCTCTCGGCGACGTGCTCGAACAGCCGCTTGCGTTTGCCGCCGAGGGCCTGGTCTTGAAGCTCCCGGGCGCCTTCGTTGGACGACCGGCACCAGATGATGATGCCTCTGTCGGCATAGTCGATGAATGGGCCGAGGGCTTCAACGCCGGCGTAGCCGTTGAAGGTGGCCGCGTCAAAGCCCCAGGTATCGAACAGGGCTTTGGCGTACTGGGTGTTGGAGGAGCCGATGTCGCCGCGTTTGCCGTCGCCGAGGACGACAACGTCGGGGGCCTGGTAGCGGATGTAGGCGACGGTTGCTTCAAGGGCAATAATACCGGCGCTGCCTTGCGCCTCGTAAAAGGCCATGTTTGGTTTAAAGGCGCACACCAGGTCTTTTGTGGCGTCGACGATGGCGCGGTTGAAGTCCAAAATGTCGGGGATCGCCATAAGTTTTGGGTCGGGGTCCAATCCGACGCAGAGCAGGCTTTGGGCGGCCTGCGATGCTTTTTCTAGTTTCTGGCGAAAACCGGTCACGTGATCTCCTTCGGAACCAGAGGGGTACGACCCCTCTGGACTCCCCATCTGGGGGCGAGGTGGGACATTTGAAGTGTACGTGGAGATGGGGCGATGGGCAAGTTTGTGTGGCGGATGCGGCTGGTGCTAGCATCGGCCTTGAGGTGATTTGTGAAGCTGCATCCTGACCTTGTAGAAGGCAGGTTTGTTGAGAGGGTGAACCGGTTCGTTGTCAGGGTGGACCTGGACGGACGGGATGTTCTGGCTCATCTGCCCAACACAGGGAGGATGACGGAACTGCTGGTGCCTGGCGCTATTGTTTATGCCACGCCAGTACCGGACCGTCCGGGACGCAAGACCGCTTATGACCTGACGCTGGTGGAGTACGCAAATATGCTGGTATCGGTGGACAGCCGTATGCCCACGGCGGTGTTTCGGGAGGCGGTGGATGACGGGGCGCTGGCCGGTTTCGAGGGGTACAAGGTGGACAGGGCCGAGGTTCCTCTCGGCGACAGCCGTATTGATTTGCTTCTGCGTGGGGGCGAGGGAATGTGTTACGTGGAGACCAAGTTGGTGAACCTGGTCGTGGATGGTCGGGCGCTGTTCCCGGACGCTCCCACGGAGCGGGGTCGCCGTCATCTGGGAGAGTTGGCTGCAGCTGTGGCGTCGGGACACCGCGCTTGCGCCGTGTTCGTTGTTCAGCGAAGCGACGCTGTTGAGATGATGCCGCACCGGGAGGCCGACGAGTTGTTCGGGGAGGCGCTGGACCGCGCTGTCGCTTCGGGTGTGGAGGCGAGGGCCTACAGGTGCCGGGTGACTCTCCAAGAGATCAGGATTGAGGGGAGCATTCCGGTCAGGATGGGATTGGTTTGATGGCCAAAGGAACTGCGTCGCTTGGGGAGGTCTACGAGCTGATGCTGGGACGGTACGGTCCGCAGCATTGGTGGCCGGCGGACTCGTGGTTCGAGATGATGGTCGGAGCGGTGCTCACCCAGTCTGCTGCCTGGACCAACGTTGAGAAGGCCATTGGCAACCTGAAGTCGGTCGGCAAGCTCTCTCCCGAGGCTATTCGAACTACGCCGCAGGACGAGCTGGCGGCGCTGGTGTACCCTTCGGGCTACTACAACGCCAAGGCCCGGAAGCTGAAGGCGCTGGCCGAGTATCTTGGGACAACTTGGGAGGACGATATCGATGCGATGGCGGGTGCGGACCTGGCTCCACTGCGGGTGGAATTGCTTGCGGTGCACGGTGTTGGGGAGGAGACGGTGGACGATATCCTGCTGTACGCCCTGGACAAGCCGGTGTTTGTGATTGACGCGTACACTCGACGCCTCGTCGATCGCCTGGGTCTCGCGCCTGGGGAGGACCGGTATTCCGCGTACCAGGCGTTGTTCATCGAGCGGCTGGAGCCCGACGCGGAGGTGTACGGAGAGTACCACGCGTTGATCGTCCGGCATGCCAAGGAGGCATGCCGGAAGACTGCGCCGCTATGTAACGGCTGTGTGCTGCGGGAGGTGTGTGCGACGGGTCGAGGAGGGGAATTTGCGCCGGGGCGGACTTCGTAACGGAAGCCGTAACGGTGTTGGGAAGCTGCCCTTCTAGGATTGATTGTGACAAAGTTCACAAGAATTCCTGGGAGGGTGATCACGACTGCAGAACTTGCGACGGTTGGAGGGTGGCAGGGGCTGCCGTTCTACACACAGATGTCGATTGCGGGGCTGCTGGTGTATGCAGCGCTGTTCGAGGGGCTTGGGGTGCTTATTTGGTCGCTGGGCGAGCCGTTTCTGGTGATATTCGCCAGTATCCTGGTGGTGCCTACGCTGGTGGCGGTGGTGCTGGACAGGCGGTACGGGAAGTGGGCGGTACTTGGTGCGGGAATATGGGCGACGGCCAGCATGCTGGTGCACTCTTATAACATCGTTTCGGCACTTAGCCATGTCGACAGCTTCTTTGATTTTGGGATTGCACTGCCAATAACTCTTTCGATCATCGTGGCGGCCGTGGCTGGCTACGTGGCGTTCGGGCAACATCGCAAGGGCAATGCCCGAGTGACAGCGAGCAAAAACGAGTCGACCGCACTGACCTTGGTTGTAGTTGTAACAGTGGCACTGATGTCGGTGTCCGGGGTAATGCACCTTACAGGGCGGGAGTCCGCGTCTGCCGCAGACATGGCTGGGGCGACGCTGGTGAGCATGAAGAACGCGGAGTTTGAGCCGGTCAACATGCAGGTCGCTTCCGGGGATGCGCGGCTCGTAGTGAAGAATGGCGACCTCGGCGTCCATACGTTCACGATCGATGAGTTGGAGGTGGACGTGACTGTACTCGGCGGCAGCGAGAAGCTGGTCACACTGCCGTCGTCAGCGAAGGGCACATACGAGTAAGTCTGCACGATTCCGGGTCATGAGAGCATGACGGGGACGCTGGTGGTGCAGTAGGGATTTCCAATGTGGCCGCCCAGTGGCTACATTGGACCCGGGCTTTCACCCTCATCTCAGTCCTCTCCCTCAGGAAGAGGAAGGGGACGGAGCTTAGGCGGGGGTATCTAGCAGGATGATGCTGGTGCTTTTGATGATTAAGTGGAGTTGCTGGCCAGACTCGATATGGAGGGTCTGCAGCGCGTTTGGGGTGATTTCCACGGTCAGCATAGCGCCTATGTCCACGGATACGAAGACACGAGAGCCGGAGATCTGGATGTCTTGCACGGTCGCTTCGAGGATGTTCCGGGCGCTGATATTGGAGGGTGGTTCGAGCGCAAGCAAGATGTCGTTGGCCCGAAGCGAGAAGGTCACGGTTGTGCCCGGATGGTGGCCGGATGGCGGGGCTGTGAGCCTCGTGGGGCCAACCTGAAGGATGGTGGCGCTGTCATCGTCATCCGGCGTAGCGATTTCGGCCTCGATCATGTTTTCGAGCGTCGCGTAGTCTGCCAGGGCCGTGACGTTCGGGTGGGTCAGCACGTGGGATGGCCTGCCCTGGGTTACTACGGCGCCGTCGCTCAGGACGAGGACGTTGTGGGCCAGGGCCATGACTTCGGACATTGAGTGGGAGACGTAGACCATCGGTATCTGGAGGTCTTTCCAGATACGAGCTAGGTATCGGATGATGGGGCCTTTGAAGGCGGCGTCGAGGGAGGCTAGGGGCTCGTCGAGCAGCAGTAGTCGTGGCGATGTGACTAGGGCTCTGGCGAGGGCCACACGTTGCGTCTCTCCTCCTGAGAGGCTTTCCACATCACGCTCCAGCAGTGCTGAGAGTTGGAACAGTGAAATCAGCTGGTCCATTTCGACGGTACGGCGTTCCGCGGGGGTTAGCCGATAGCCGTAATGCACGTTGTCCTCGACGCTCATGTGGGGAAAGAGGGCTGAGTCCTGGAATACGTATCCGAAACGCCTTTTTTCCGGGCTCACGTTCTTGCGTGGTGACGACGAATATAGGGTCTCGCCGAAGGCTGCTATATGGCCGCTGTCGGGGGTGGTGAGGCCTGCGATGCTATCGAGCAGCGTGGATTTGCCGCTTCCGGATGGGCCGAAGACGGCCGTGATCCCTTGATCGAAGGTCGCTTCGCACGAGAGGGTGAACTCCCCGTAGCTTTTGGTGATGTCGAGATAGAGCATGTGGTCGGTCATCGCCTGTACCGACCCTTTCGATCGGCCCTTGAGAGGAGCCAGTTGTGAACCAGCAGGGTCGCCAGTGCGAGGCCGATGGAGACCGCCACGAGCTTGAGGGCGGTGGCGTCGTCGCGAAGCTGGACGTTGGAGTAGATGGCCAGGGCGAGGGTCTGGGTGCGGCCTGGAATGTTGCCGGCAACGGTGATGGTCGCGCCGAACTCACTGAGGGCGCGGACGAAGCCTAGCAGGACGCCCGCCAGGATGCCGCGGTAGGCGAGGGGGATGGTCACCGTGAATATGGTGCGCCATGGGCCGGCGCCCAGGCTTCTGGCCGACATTTCAAGGCGCTCGTCGACCTCGGACATCGCTGTCATCATGGACCTTGCGATGAGCGGGAACGAAACCACGGCTGAGGCCAGGACAGCCGCGAACCATGTGAACACTATTTGCGTGCCGAACAGGCTCTCTGTGATTCTGCCGATGGGTCCGTCGCGGCCAAGGGCTAGCAACAGGAAGAAGCCTACGACCACGGGTGGCACGGCCAGAGGCAGCGACACTAGGGCGTCGATGATCGTCGCGCCGCGCACTCGCTTTTTCGTGACGAGCCAGCTTACCGTTAGGGCAAGCGGCAGGTTGATCGCGGTGGCTACCGTTGCGATCTTGAGGGTTAGTGTTATCAAGGACAGGTCCACGTTCGCCTCATGATTTGGGAGGGTGCGCTCCCTCCCCCCAAAAAGAAACAAATAGTTAGGTGTGAGGGACACCCTCACACGCCCGGCAGATGGGCGATGCCCCTCTGCACACCCCCTAGTGTCTCAGATTTGAAACCAACCCTTCGGCAGGCTCAGGGTGAGCGGTTGCGGTCTCTTCTACGAGTGTATGTAACGCTCACCGGGCGGGCTGGAAACCTAGGTCCAGGAATATCTTGCTTGCCGTTTGGTCTTGTAAGAACTCCAAGAATAGCCTGGCGTCGCTCTCGTTGGGGGCTTTATGGATCAGCGCTGCTGGATACACGATTGGCGAGTAGCTTTCGATGGGCACGATGTCCAGGACCTCGACTCTGTCCGATGCCCGGGCGTCGGTCTCGTATACGAGCGCGGCGTCCGAGTTACCGGACTCGACGTAGGCAAGGACTGCGCTGACGTTCGGGCCGAATACCAACATCTTTTCGATCGGTGTCCACAAGCCCAGCTCCTTCAGCGCCTCCCGTGCATAATCCCCTGCAGGGGCCAGGTCAGGGTCGGCGATGGCGACACTTGGGAAGTCCGAATCTGTCAGGTCCTGCAGCGTATTGGGCTGATAAGCGCCCTTTTGGACGACTACCACGAGCTTGTTGGTGAGCAGGTCTACTGGCTCTGAACGGACGAGGTTTCTCTCAATAAGGAACTGCATGGGCAGTTCGCCAGCGGCGACGATAATATCTGCGGGCGCGCCACCTGCAACCTGCTGCGCTAGCGTCTGCGATCCGCCGAATGAGAAGGTCACCGTGGCGTTCGACACTGCCTCGAATTCCGCGCCTATCTCTTCCATGGCGACTGCCAGGCTGGCGGCGGCGAAGACGAGAATTTCCTTTGGTTCGGAGTACGAGGGCGAGCACGCGAGCAGGATGAGGGCGAGGCCAAGGGTGGTCGCCCACTTTATGGGCCATCCACCCGTGGCACTTGGCGTAGTGTGGGATTGAAGGGGGGTATGCATTTGTTCTCTGAGGGACACCTGTAATATCCCGGCTTTTCGTCATCTCAGTAACTATCTCAACATAGAAGAGGCTGCTTCTACCCGCCCACCCACCTCGGGGGGACTTCCAATAAGGGGGACATCCCCCATGCCTTGCCAGAGGGGTTACCTCTCTGGAATCCCCGTCAAGCTAGAGACAGGCGTCGTACTATCGCGGGCGAAGTGCCCACCTCTTCCTAGTGCGCCTTGTCTGGCTGTATATTATGGGCTCCGCGTCGGGTAGTGGCAATTCTGTGTGATGCGGTGTGGCTGGTCGCGTTGACACGGTTGTGGGCCGTGAATAGAATGCCCTTGCCTGCCGTTGACGATTTTCGGGTTCTTTTTGGCGGTTGGCGATGACACTTGAACCCCGACCAGGCCCAATAGCAAGGAGGCCCCCGATGAGAGCAGTCGTTTACAAGAAGCCGTTTGAAGTGGCGGTGGAGTCTGTTCCCGACCCGACGATTCAGCACCCCAACGATGCCATTGTGAAGATCACGTCGAGCTGCATTTGCGGGTCCGACCTGCACATGTACGAGGGGCGCACTGCCGCCACGCCTGGGATCGTTTTCGGTCACGAGAACATGGGCATCATTCAGGAGGTCGGCCCGGGGGTCAAGGACCGCAAGGTTGGCGATCGGGTCGTCATGCCATTTAACGTGGCATGCGGGTTCTGCAAAAACTGCCTGGGCGGCTTCACTGGGTTCTGCACGACGGTGAACCCGGGGTTCGCCGGAGGCGCTTATGGTTATGTGTCGATGGGGCCCTGGGTGGGGGGCCAGGCAGAGTACCTGCAGGTGCCGTTCGCCGATTTCAATTGCCTGCCATTGCCTGCGGGCACCGAGCACGAGGCGGATTTCGCATTGCTGGCCGACATCTTTTGCACTGGCTACCACGGGGCGGAGCTGGCAGGCGTGAAGCCGGGTGAGAGCGTGGCGGTGTTTGGGGCCGGCCCGGTGGGCCTGATGGCCGCGTACAGCTGCTTGTTGAGGGGCGCGGCCGAGGTCTATGTTGTGGATCACGTTCAGGAGAGGCTTGATAAAGCCGAGTCCATCGGCGCGACGCCCATCAATTACGACGTTGCCGACCCCGTGGCTCAGATCAAGGAGCTGCGTGGTGGTGAGGGCACAGACAAGGGCATAGACGCGGTTGGTTACCAGGCCACAAAGGCGGGATCTTCGGCGTCGGGTGGCGAGCAGGACGAGGTTCCGAACATCGTCCTGAACCAGCTCATCGACATGGTGAACCCCACGGGTGCGCTGGGTATCCCAGGCCTGTACGTCCCGTCGGATCCGGGTGGAGTGGACGCCGGAGCGAAGAAGGGTGCGCTCTCCCTCAACTTCGGGAAGCTGTTCGAGAAGGGCATTAGCCTGGGGACAGGACAGTGCAATGTGAAGCAGTACAACGCGCACTTGAGGGACCTGATTATCTCTGGCAAGGCGAAGCCGAGCTTCGTGGTGTCGAATGAGGTGTCGCTGGACGCCGCTCCAGACGCCTACAGCAAGTTCGACAAGCGGATCGAAGGCTACACCAAGGTCATCCTGCATCCCTAAATCTGTGGGGAGTGCAGTGGGGCACGCCCCTTTGCATCTTAAATCTTTCGGGGGTGCTGTCTTGTCCACAGACGGAGTAACGACAGTAATAAGCCTGATGGGCGCCATAGTAGGGTCCGAGGGCGGCACGCTGGAACTGGTCGACCTGTCTGGCGACAAGTTGACGGTCCGGTACAACGAGGGCACCAATGAGGAGTGTCCTGAGTGTGTACCGAGCCATGAGATGGTCCAGCAGATGCTCGCGGCGTCGTTGAAGGTGCATGCGCCGGACGTCAGCGTGGTGGAACTGCTCTAGGGGCGATGTCCTAGCCAGGGGCGGTATACCTGGCCGCCGATTACGGTGCTGACGTGGTTGAGCTTGCGGGTCGCCTCGACCGCCGTTGGTTTCTGCCAGGTCATGCCGCCTATGTTCAGCGCCTGGGATAGGCGGTCGTTGAGGGTGAAGCGGCCTTCGTCCAGCGTGAGTATCGCCGCGTCCCCTATTGCCCCCACGGCGAGTGTGCCGTATCCGCCTTTCAGCCCCATGATTTTTGCCGCCGAGATCGTGCTGCGTTCGATTACGTCGTCGAGGCTCATACCCAGGTGGATGAATTTGGATAGCGTGGTTACGAGGTCGTAGACCGGCCCCTCGACGTTGAAGATGTGCAGGTCGGTGCTGATGCTGTCGGGTACGAACCCGGCGGCGAGGGCCCTTTCGGCGGTATCGAATGAGAAGCCGCCCATACCATGACCGACGTCGAACAGGACGCCGCGTTCGCGTGCCTCAAGGATGCCAGGCAGGACACCATCGAGGTTGGCGATGCGGTCCCCGATGCCGTGGAAGGCGTGGGTGACGACGTCGCCGGGCCTCATCATTGCGACCAACTCTTCGATGGGTACGGGACATGCGCCGATGTGGGACATGACGAAGCCGTCGATGGCCTCGGCGGCCTCAATGGCACGCTTCAGGGACTCCACTGTGTTTTCGCCCGACTGTAGTTTGCCCAGCCGGACCTTGATGCCTGGTACGACGTCGCGGTTCTGCCTGGCTACCGTGATCGCCTTGTCCACCTCAGCCCAGCGCAGATCTTCCAGTTCGCCGACGTGGGATTCGGAGATCATGCCGGCGGAGGATATGTTGAGGAGCGCGAATGTGCGGGTGACCGCCTGGTCGATGACGTAGTGACGGAACCCTGGGAATGTGCGTGCGCCCGACGAGCCTGCGTCGAGGATGGTGGTGACGCCCTTGGCGACGTTGACGGGGTCGGGAAGGACGCCGTAGGCGGAGGAGCCCCAGAATGCGTGGACGTGGAGGTCGATGAGGCCTGGGGTGACGATTTGTCCCTTGGCGTCGATTGTCTCGAGGGCGCTATCGGAGGGGATGTCTTGCTCGATAGCGGCTACTTTGCCGTCGGCGAACGCTATGTCGCGTAGGGCATGGAGCTTTTGTGAGGGGTCTACTAGTTTGCCGTTCTTGATTAGCAGGTCGTGTTTCGTCGTGGTCAAAGGTTGGCCTCCTGGCTCGTTTTATTTCCCCACCACCACCCCAAAGGAAGAAAAAATAATAGTCTGTGAGGGACACCCTCACACTCCAGGCATAGGGGCTGTACTCCTCTGGACACCCTCGCAAGAGAAACGGGTGCTCTGTCCCCACGGGCACCCGGCAAAAGGGACTGGCCCTTCTGGGCTCCCCATAGTAGAGACGCCTAGAGGAGGTCCAGGTATTTTAGGCCTGAGCCTGTGTTTAGCAATATGATCTTGTCGTTCTCTGATAGTGTGCCGTCTTGCAGGAGTTGGGCCGCTGCTGCTGCGGTGGCCGCTCCTTCCGGGCACATCAGGATGCCCTCGAGGGGCGGGACGCGGCTTGTCCATTCCATGATGGTCTGGTCGGAGAGGGCGATCGCGCCCCCTTTGCTCTCGCGAAGGACCTGCAAAATTAGGTAGTCGGCGATAGCCGCCGGGACCCGGAGCCCCGCCGCAACGGTGTGGGCGTTTTTCCAGGGCTCGGCGAACTCGTCGCCACGTTGGAAGGCCCGGACGATGGGCGCGCATCCATCGGCTTGGACGGCGAACACCCTGGGCCTCTGAGATCCGATCCAGCCGAGGCGCTCCATCTCGTCAAAGGCCTTCCAGAAGCCCACGATGCCGGTGCCGCCGCCAGTTGGATAGATGATGACATCGGGCAGGGTCCAGTTCATCTGCTCGGCTAGCTCGTAGCCCATTGTTTTCTTGCCCTCGACGCGGTACGGTTCCTTGAGGGTCGAGACATCAAACAGGCCCTCCTTCTCCGCGGCCTCGTTGGAGAGCTTGCCAGCATCGGAAATTAGGCCGTCAACGAGAATCAGACGCGCTCCGTTGTACCTGACCTCTTTTTGATTGGCCTCGGGCGCGTCTTGGGGCATGAATACGCTCGCCTGCATGCCCGCGGAGGCGGCGTAGGAAGCCATAGCTCCGCCTGCATTGCCAGCCGAGGGCATCGTGAGCTTGGTGAGGCCCAGCTCCTTGGCTTTCGAGACGGCGGCGGATAGGCCACGGGCCTTGAACGACGCGGTCGGGTTGATCCCTTCGTCTTTGACGTATAGGTTGCTTGCGCCGATCTCTTTGCCCAGAGTTCGAGTCTTGAGGAGGGGCGTGAAACCCTCGCCGAGGCTCACGACGTTGGCGGGGTCGCGGATGGGCATCATCTCAAAGTACCGCCACATGTTTGCGGGGCGGTTCTTCAGGGAGTCGCGGTCGAAGCCGGTTGCTGCGGCGTCCATGTCATATCTGGGATAAAGCACCTTGCCGCAGGACGGGCACGTGCGGTGCGGCTCGTCCGCGGAGAAGGTGTCCCCGCAATAGGTGCATTCAAGGTTTGTCAGGTAGCTATTCATGTTTCGTTCGATCGTCTCCTTGGTCCTCTTTCTGTCCAGGAAGAGGAAATAATGTAGTTGTGAAGGGTACCCTCACTCACCCAGCAAAGGGGCTCTGCCCCTCTGCACTCCTCCTTGGCGATTGGCAGGTTGCCATGCCCATGGGAGGCGCACCTCTTGGCTGGTCAGTTGATTGCAAATGAGAATAGTTTGGCTGATTTTACGTAGAACTTCAGCCGGATGGTCTTGCCCTGGAGGTGGTCTAGAGACGCGCCGCGCCATGTGACCCTGTGGCGGACGGAGTCGGTGTCGAGGACCGCGCAGTCTATCATGCGCATATCCTCGTGCTGGGTTCCCTCCTCGTCCAGGACGGCGACGGCTACTGTGCCGCCGCGGGCGTCTGCGTTCACGGTGAGTTGTCCGCCCTCGCAGAGTATCGGCTTTGTGAGAAGTGTGCCGATCTGATCGCCAGCATCCAGTGATACAAAACCGTCGAGCCTGAGCTTGGAAAGCGTGCCACGGGCATTGCGGTGGGTGGTGCCGTGGTCGCCGTCGGATGCCACGCCGTAGAACCAAAGCTCGTCGCCCATGCGGATGGGTTTCTTGGCGGCACTGACGATTCCCTGGTCCATCTTGCCGTTTGCGCCCAGGGGGATGAAGGGCTGGCGGTCGCCGGCACGTTGCCAGTCGATGCCGTCGCGGCTGACTGCGAGTTGGATGTCGGTGGTACCGGCGCGCCTCGGGTGGGGCTCCTCAGCATAGGTGTGGTAGGCCCAGGGCAGTCCGAGGTAGAGGCCTTCGTACTTGAATACGGGCATGCCGTAGAACTCGAGATCGGGCTCGTCTTCGTCAGGGGCTAGCACAACTTCGGGCATCGTCCAGTCTATGAAGTCGTCGCTGACTGAACGGCCGATGACCCGGACGTTGGGGCCGCCCTTGTACTGGCGTCGGGGGCGTATATAGGCGACGTACTTGCCCACGGATTCGTCCCAGCCTAGAACGGTGTGGGTGTCGCCGGTGCCGGTGAGAATGGGATTGCCGGGGTGTTCGGTCCAGCGGATTCCGTCGGGCGAGAAGGCAACGGAGGCCGACGCCCAGCCAGGTTTGCGTGGGATCGAAAAATCCCAGTACAGCATCTTGTACCGTCGAGCCGGATCGGGGTCGTTGGGCTCGATGATCACGTTCGGCACGCATGCTTCGTTCAGGACCCTGTTGTTGGCTGTTGAACCAGAAACTTCGTGTATGCCTAGCTCGGGCTTGTGCCAGTGGATGCCATCTTCGGAGGTGGCGTAGCAGGCCGGGTATGACTCGTCGAACCAGCCCTGGTACCAGGCCCTGAATGTGCCGTCGTCGTCACGTACGACCGTTCCTACGAATCCCACGTCGTGCTCCCACGAGGGAGACGGCCGGAGGATCGGGTTGCCGGCATAGGGCGTGGGCTGGTTCAGAACCTGGGCGAGGCCGTTGACTTCGTCGATGGCCCCGTCGTCGATTAACAGTTGCCGGTTGCCGTTTAATTTGATGTGGGCCATTTGGCGCTCCTGTTTCCGGGACGGGCGCAAGTCATGCGCCCCACGGTGGTGTCAGCGTTGCATTACTTAGGCCGCAGTCTATAATTGTCCGCAATACGCGCCGAGCCCGCGCACATTGTAGAGGAGATGGATGCCAACGCCAATCGAACAACGCTATATTGACGCACACCCCAAGTGCGCGGACCTGTACGCAACCTCGAAGGATCTGTTCCCCAACGGGGTAACCCACGATGCTAGGAACCTGAAGCCGTTCCCGTATTTCGTGTCCCACGGCCTTGGGGCCCGCAAGTGGGATGTGGATGGCCAAGAGATCATTGACTACAAGGGCGGCCACGGGGCCCTGATCCTCGGACATAGTCACCCGGAGATCGTTGCCGCAGTCAGCGATCAGATGACCAGGGGTACTCACTATGCGGCATCCACGGAGTTGGAGATCAAGTGGGGAAGCTTGGTCCGGGAATTGATCCCGTGCTCCGAGAAGGTGCGTTTCCACAGCTCGGGTACCGAGGCGACGCTGATGGCGCTTCGGATGGCTCGTTCATACACGGGCAAGTCCCGCATTATAAAATTCGATGACCATTTTCACGGCTGGCATGACTACCTGCTGGCGGAGAATACCGGAGATGGCGGCGTGCCTGAGGAGGTCAAGGGCACGGTGACCTCGTTGCCGGTCAACAATATCTCGCTTGTCGAGGAGGCGCTGAAAGCCGACGACGTGGCTGCGGTAATCATTGAGCCTACGGGCGCGCACATGGGTCTTTGGCCGGTGCGTCCAAGCTTCCTGAGCGAGCTGCGAGAGCTCACCGAGAGGCTCGGCGTCGTGCTGATCTTCGACGAGGTGGTGACAGGATTCAGGACGTCGAAGGGGGGCGCTCAGGGCTACTACGGCGTCACACCGGATTTGTGCACGCTGGCCAAGATCCTGGGCGGCGGCCTGCCGGGGGGTGCGGTTACGGGCAAGGCTGAGATCATCGACATGATTCAGCTTCGCGACGACCCCAGTTTCAACGCAAACACGCGTGTCGGTCACAACGGGACCTTCAACGCCAACCCGCTTTCGGCGGCGGCCGGAGCGAAGGCTCTGGAGTTGCTGTCGACTCAGCCTATCAACGACCGGGCTACTGCGGCGGCCAATCACCTCAAGGCGGGCCTGAACGACGTTCTGTCCAAACTGGAGATTCCCGGATGCGCTGCCGGTGTTGGGTCGGCAATCTTCCTGCGCCTAGGCGTGGACCATGAGTGTGACCAAGAGGTCTGCTTGATGTCGGATGAGGACCAGCACAAGGTGGAGGACCGCACGGTACGTCATCAGCTGGAGCTGGCGATGTATTCAAACGGTGCAGACGGTGGTCAGAGGTTCATCGTGAGCTCCGTCCACACGGACCGGGACATCGACGAGACGGTCGAGGCTGCCGAGCGGTCGCTGACCGCCGTGCGGGCTCAGGGTCTGGTGTAGGCAGGGACTGGGGGCTAGGGGAAGATAGTGCGGAGTTTCGGAGCCAGGTTTCTGGCTCTGGCGTAGCTGGGGGTGTGTGTAGGCTTAGTCCCTGGGCGCACTACCCTTGACCTCACTGAGCGCGCGCAGCGCCTAGAACGCCCCGCGTCCTATTAGCAGTGCTCCGATTAGCAGTGCTCCGATTCCTACCATCACGACGCCCATCGTCATTATCAGGCCTTGCAGGCTGACGCGCTCTGTGTACCGTGACCCTATGGCTACGCCGATCATGGCGCTTATTGCCAGAAGGAACATGAGGGGGTAGTCGACATTGCCGCGGGCGACGTGGGCTATCCAGCCGGTGGCGCCCATGAGCGCGCCTATGAACATGTTTGTGCCAGCGGCGATTCTCGGGTCGACCCCGAGAATGCGTATTAGGGCCGGTATCCTCAGGCTCCCCAGGATTAGTCCGACTGCCCCGCCGACCAGCCCTATGACCAGTCCGATGGTTGAGGCGACGGCCGTGCGACTGGTCTTAGCAGGCCCCGATGAGGTGGCTACGGCGTCGGCGAAGGCCGAGCCCGATGCGTCTGGCGCTACCTCTCGCCCGGCCATGTTCACCAGCTCGATCCCCTGCCACAGGACCAGAGCGCCTACAGCGAAGATCAGCAGGTCTTCGGGTGCGAGGTGTGCGTAGAAGCCGCCGATGAATGCGCCGACGAAGCTCGGAAGCCCCATTGTGATGACTAGGCGCAGGTTAACGCGTCCGCCGCGATAGTGGCTGATAGCGCCAACGACGGAGCTTGCGCCGCTGACGATGATGTTGGTGCCGGCGACTATGGGAGCGGGCACGCCTATGAGCAGGAGCGTCGTGAGGCGCAGGGTGCTCAGTGACAGGCCCACGAACCCGCCGAGAACTCCGATGGCGAAAGAGGCTGCGGTCAAGATGCCGGCCTTCCAGAGCAGGACATCGGAAGGCAGGCCGAGGTCGTCGAATGTCATGGCGCCTAGTGTACAGGCTCAGGTGTCACTTGGCACATCCATGGACGCCGGGGAGGCTATTCCCAGGATGATCAGGACCGCGGGCCAACTCAGGGGACTTGCATCCAGGCCCATCGCGATGCCTGTGACTCCGAGCACGGCGAAGAGCCACGCGCTTTCGGCGATCAGGTTTGTCGCTGTTACCCAACTACCCCGAGACAGGCTCATCCTGGGCCTCCAGAGAGTCGAGGTATTGCCGAATGTTGTGTACCAGGATGCTCTCGTGGAGCGGCGGGCAGTCGTCCTGACCGACATATACGACGACGATGCTGAAGCCTCGGGTCCGCACCGCGTTGAGGGATTCTGCGAACTCAGGGTACATGTGGGACGTGCAGACGACGAGGGTGGAGCCCGGTGGCAGCCTGCGTGACTGTTCCAGCAGCATTTTCGACATTGGCGCCAGGGCGTAGGGGCGTATAGCGGCGAGGCTTGTCAGGATGGCGGTCATCTGATCTGTGCCCCTTCCCGGGGGGACAGTGATAGGTTTCCCTGCCAGGACGGGCAGGTCGTTGGAGATCATGCCGACGGTGTATTGTCGTCCGATTGCGTCGAAGGCGACGGATGAGGCCGCGGTGACGACCCGTTCGAGGTCATCTGGAAAGTATGCCTCCCAGTACGGGGTGGTAGTGTCGACTGTGACCACGACGACCACGTTGTAGGTGGAGCTTGGCTCGTAGGTTCTGACCTGGAGCTCCTGCATTCTGGCGGTGGCCTTCCAGTCGACGGACTTGAGGGGGTCGCCGAGACGGTACTCGCGCAGGCCCATGGGTCTGGCCGGGTCGCGGTAGATGGGCAGACCCTGGCGCACGTCGCCAAGGGGCCTAGCGGCGGGGATGCCGAGGTCGTTGAGCGGCACGACCTTTGGGTAGACGGTGATGATTTTTTGCACAAGTTCGTCGCCGCGGTTGCGAAGGAAACCGAAGGGATCACCGCTCTCCAGCCGGGCCGGGCCTATGCGGTGCATGCCGCGCTGGGTGCACTTGAACTTGTAGTGCCACCGGATTCGCTCGTACCAGGCCATGGAGGTTGAGTGTTCCAGGGTCTGGACTTTTGGCCTGACGTTGGCGGCCACGTCTCCTTCGATCACCTCCAGGGCGTCGGGGAGTTCATCTTGAACGCGTATCCAGGGCAGGGGCAAGGGCTTGCGATTCGTGAGGGTCACGGTCATGTGCAAATCCTCGCCGATGAAGGCACGGGACCCGGAAACCGTGCGCTCGTATGAGACCTCTTCGAGGGCGAGCCTGTTCCACACTAGGGAGATGGCGCCGGCGACGAGTCCCATGACTCCGAAGGCGATGACCAGCCCCTGGCCGAGTATGATGCCGACGGCGATGATCAAGACGAAGAAGGCGATCCAGAGATCGTGCCAGAAATGGCCCGATAGGATTGAGCGCTTCAAATGCTACCTCTCGATGGGGACCGGGGCTGCCGACAGTATCTCTTCGACGAGTTGCTCGGCGGTGGTGCCGCGGAGTCTTGCGGTGGAGCTGAGGATCATTCGGTGTGGCAGGACGGAGGGCGCCAGAAGCTTGACGTCGTCGGGGATCACGAAGTCCCTGCCCTCGATTGCGGCCCATGCCTGGGTGGTCTTGTACAGGGCGAGTCCGGCCCTTGGGCTGGCGCCCAGGGAGATACCGGAGTGGACGCGAGTTCTGCCCACGATGTCGATGATGTAGTCACGAACGGGCTGGTCCACCCTCACAGTGGGGACTATATCCTGCGCGTACTTCAGCTCGTCCTCGGTGGTGACTGGCTCCAGATCGGGGAGGTTGAAGCCTGGCTCGAACCTCACAAAAATTTTGGACTCCTCTTCGGGGGTCGGGTATCCGAGAGTAACGCGAACCATGAACCGGTCGAGCTGCGCCTCGGGGAGCGGGAAGGTGCCCTCCATTTCTATGGGGTTTTGGGTCGCCAAGACCAGGAATGGCCGGGGCAGGGCCATTGTGACGCCGTCGATGGTGGCCTGGACCTCCTGCATCGCCTCGAGTAGAGCGGACTGGGTCCTGGGGGTGGCTCGGTTGATCTCGTCGGCCAGGAGCACCTGGCTGAAGATTGGCCCCGGCCGGAACTCGAATTCGGATGTGCGCTGGTTGAAGAAGTTGACGCCGACTACGTCGTTGGGCATCAGGTCAGGGGTGAACTGGATGCGCTTGAATGTGCAGCCAAGGGACTGGGAGAGGGCCTTGGAGAGCGTGGTCTTGCCGATACCGGGTACGTCCTCTACGAGGATGTGCCCCCCGCAGAGGAGGGCGACCATAGATAGGTCGATGGCGCGATCCTTGCCGACGATGACTAGCTGGACGCTCTCTCGGACGCGGGTGGCGAGCTCCTGAACCTTGGTGATGTTTCCCGATTCGTCCATGTGGTCTCCCAATAGTGGCGGTGCCGTCTTGACGTGTATACGTATTGGGGCAAATTGCCTATGTATGTGGCGGGAAGGGGCCTGAGTGTCCGGCGCGACCGTCGCGTAGTATAGATGTTTCGCATGGACGCCGCAAAATGGGCGGCTGGGTGCGCCATCGGTTATATTAGAGATATGAGGCCAGTGGTGAGGATAGCCACGAGGGGCCCGATCGACTCAGGAGGCCGGTAGCTGTGCGGACGTTGAGTGCAATACTGCCGACAGCGACGATGGCGTTGACGGTGGCTGCCGCGGTGTACGCGTACCGGACAAAGCAGCCCGAGGGACGGATCCTGAATGTGCCTTACGACTTCCGCATGCCGACGATGGAGAGGCTGCGCCGCCGGGTTTGGAACCCCGATGAACCGCGGGTGTTTACGCCGGCGATTTTTGGGGTGGGCTGGTCACTGAACTTTTTCCAGGTGGTGCGGCAGCTACGAGGCGACGAGCCGCCGGACGATCAACCGCCAGACGACGGAGCGGTCTGACCTGCCGTCGATCAGGTATCGCATTGCCCGGTGGTGTAGTGGCAACACAAAGGACTTTGAATCCTTTGACCCAGGTTCGAATCCTGGCCGGGCAGCCAGACGATGCATCGCATTAACTAGGGGCTCCGGGCAAACACCCGGAGCCTTTCGTCATTAACTCGAAATGGATTTTGCCGACATTTTGCCGATATCACTCACAGAGTGGCTTCTTGAACATCCTCAAGGGTCGACTCAAAGGCGAGCGCAGCTTTTTCTTGCAGCCCAGGGAGCACGTGCGAATACGTATCTAACGTGATGGCGATACTGGAATGTCCCAATCTCTCCTGGACCACCTTCGGGTGAACGCCTGCTAGCAACAAGAGCGTCGCGTGGGTGTGACGTAAGTCGTGGAGTCGGATCCGCGGTATGTCCAACCCCTGCACCAGTTTTCTAAATCTGTGGGTAACGACATCGGGATCCAGGTGTCGCCCGTCCGAGCGGGTGAATACCCAGTCTTCATCTCGCCAGAGAGGTCCTAGCCCGAGGCGGAGTTCAGCTTGAGTCGCCCCGTGCTGTCTGAGGGCAGTCACAGCGACAGGTCCTAGAGAGATGCGTCGTCTATCCGCCGAACTCTTGGGCTCCGCGACTATGTAGCCCTTGCCAGATACAACTCTCAAAGCCCTCTGGACGGAGAGCATCCCCTGAGACAGCTCTACGTCCTGCCATTTCAGGCCCAACAGCTCTCCTCGCCTGAGTCCCGTATGGGCGGCGAGCAACAACAGACTTCCCATCCCTGCCTCTTCCGCGGCGTAGAGGAGTGTCTTGAGGTCTGCCGGTGGGAGCACCTGCATCTCCCTGGTCGATTTTCTTGGAGGCGTCACCGTTTCTGTGACATTTCTCAAGGCAACGCCCCACTTCACCGCGTCTTTGAGGGCCTTGTGTAGGATTCGGTGGGCCTGGTTGACTGTCGAGCCTGACAGGCCCCTTGAAGTCATGGCCTCTTCCATGCCAACTCATGGACATAATGAAATCCACCTTGCGAGTCCGTGGTGGGTGTGTTCGTGCTAGTTGAGATTTGCTCATGAGCGAGTCTGCCCTGACCCCATTGCTTGCCTGAGCTCGGGCTCTGCTCTAGATGCTTCGATCTATAAATCTCCTGCGGAGCCACCTGTCCTGTGCGCTTTTCCCTTGTGACAATGATCTTGATAAGCACGGCCAGGACAATTGCGGCAAGTACACTAACCAAGAAAGTGGCAGTTCCCCCATCCATTCTTAACCTCCTCTTGCCAGTTGCCAGCTCGCAGATCACGGACTCGACTCAGACGCCTACGCATTCCAATCCAGCCAGGGACGGTACATACTGCCACCGCGGACCGTGTCCACGTGCTCGAGCCTTTGCCTTGCTTCGACCCGCACGGGGGCTTCCCACTTCAGGTTTTGGAAACGTAGGCTTGTACTCACGCGATCGACCAGTGGAAATCTGCCCTCTGCGAGGCGCAAAATTGTCGCGTCACCTGCAGCGCCCACGGCCAGCGTCCCGAGGGTGTCGCCCATCCCCATGATCGCAGCGGTGCTCTGAGTCGTGAGCCTTACCACCTCGTCCAACGACAGACCCAGGTACAAGAACTTCGACATGGTCGTCACCATATCGAACACAGGCCCGCCTATGCTCCCTTGGTGTAGGTCTGTGCTGATGTTTCCGGGCGGCAGACCATCTGCTATAGCCCTCTCCGCGTTTGTAAAGGAGAATCCGCCGCCTCCGTGTCCCACGTCGAATACCACTCCTCGCCGCGCCGCCTCCTTGAAGCCGTCACGGACCTTGCCGCTCTCATCGATCAGCACATCCTCGAAGCCGCCGAAGCTGTGGGTCACCACGTCGCCGGGCCTGAGCATTTTGCATAGTTCTTCCAATGGAGTCGCGGTGTTGCCGACGTGAATCATTACAAAGCCGCCCATGGCCTCGGCGGCCTCCAGCGAGCGCTTTAACGCCTCCACATCGTTTTCTAGGGCCTGGACCCTGCCGAGGCGCGCCTTAATCCCCAGCACATACCGTTTGTTTCCCCGCCATGACTCCACCGCCTCGTCGACGTCGGCCCAGCGCATGTCCTCAAGTTCGCCAATGTGGTTGCCCCCAACCATGCCCATGGAGGATATGTTTAGGAGGGCGAAAAGCCTGGTATCGGAGCGCTCGATGATCCACTTCCGGAACGCAGGAAACGTGCGCGCCCCTGCGGAGCCGGCGTCTACAGCGGTAGTGACGCCCTTTGCCACGTTTACGGGGTCTGGCGGCAGGCCGGGGTCCGACGCTCCCCAGTAGGCGTGGGCGTGGAGATCGATGAGGCCGGGCGTGACCAAAAGCCCTGAGGCGTCTACGACCTCGCGCGCTTCAGCCGCCGGGATCTTCGGCCGGACGGCGGCGACCTTGCCGTTCGCAAAGGCCACGTCCATCTCCGCGTGCAGGCCCTGCGACGGATCAATCACCGTCCCTCCCCGTACCGCTAGATCGTATGGCATATGTTCACCTCCACATGTCTTTTCAGTTGGCCGAGGTCATGGTAGCGAAAAGCGAGGCCGTCTATGGCGCATCGGTCGAACCCGAATGGATATCATCCGCGAGCACTATGTCTTCATCGTAGACAGGGCGACGTCAGGGTCAGTGAGCAGGCGAGACGCCTCGACCGCGATTGTGTGTGGCGCGGCGTGCGTGTTGTAGGCGTGACGGTATGCCGCTGAGGCGTTGCCGCTGTTAGCTACGTACTCTTCGGCGAAGGCCTGCTTTTTGACAGTGAACATGGCGCCCCTCACATTCCTGCACTACCTACGACCACATGCGCTGAGCAGTAGTAGCAAGCTGAGAAGACTACTAACTACTAGCGTGTGTTTCATGAGGGCTACTTCCCTTCGGAGCCGACTAATCGGTGGTGGCGGACTGCTTCTGTTTCCTCAGCTTCACTTAGCACAGAATCGGGTAATATGATTTTAGGCATACGGAACGGCTTTTCTTGGACGAACGGTTCGGCGTATTGCGTTCCTGAAAACCAGCCAGCGTTGCCTAAAGTAACTTCCATCCTTTTTTTGGCAAATTCTGGAGTGTGCCCTTGGGAGATATAAGTTGCCTCAGCTTGAACTCGCTTCTCAAAGTAGTCGGTAACATCAACTACAAAATCCCACTCGTCTCGCTCAAAGTACACTCCTGGGAAGAAGGTAGCCGGGATCTTGTGGATAGGGAGTGAATCTTCGTAGCGTGGTATCGCTGCCAAAAACCCTGCTTCAATTGAGGCGAAACCTGTCTCGCTGTGGTCGTCTCGGGCACCAAGTTTATGTCCTCTGCGGCCCGTCAAATAAGGGCTCTGAGTAATCATAATGTGGGGACGAACTTCGAGGATGATTTCCCTGAGCGCGTCGACAGCCCCCGGGTTCTTTTCCAATGTAAACGGCTTGTCTGCATAGGGCAGTATACGAACGTCTGTAATGCCGAATATATTGCAAGCAGTTGCCAGTTCGTCTGCCTTTTGTTTTGTATAATCTCTATTGATCTTCTCGATTAGTTGCTGGTCTCTGTTTTGACGGGGTTTTGCCATTTCTTCAGAGAGCTTTTGATTATGGGTTGAAGCACCGCCAGTCATCGAAACGACTGTAGCCGTATCGCCGTCAGCGACGTGTATACCTAGGGTTCCTGCGTAATGAGTAAAATCATGTGGATGAGCATTGATACCGAGTATTCTTAGACCCGCCATTATTAATCCTCCTAGATAGTATGATATTTATACCTTGAATAACGACCCATATTACCGACTGACATCGTTTGGAAGATTCATCTATCCCTCCTCCCCTGTACCTAATCCTCCAATGGGACTTCTAGCCGTTAGGTTCTAGCCCACCACCCCGCATGACCCTGCATCTGGGGGCAGTATAGCCTAGGGGAAAGGGGACGGAGGGCTAGGGCTTAGGTGGGAGGTGTAGCAGCTAGGGCTACGGGCCAACAGGTGACAGGGACTTTGACTTCTCAAGAACAAAACGAAATGAGCAGAGATAGTTGTCAATGCCGTCACAACGGCATTCGTTTGCAGTTGTATGGAGCCTAAAGGATCAGGAGGTTACTGAGTCAGGGCAGTCCGAAGATCAGGAGGTTATGGAGTCAGGACATTGGGATTCAATCAGGTCAGCCAGTTCAGCCAGTCCCTTTTTTATTCGAAATTTCCATTTTAAGGATTGGAATTAAAAAATGTCAGTTGGTAAGATGATGAATTACGCCGTCGCGAACACATAAAACTTCGAAAATCTTCCAAACCCCTTTGGGGGTCCTGAGAAATCGACGATTTCTATTAACCTCGACCCTCAGGCTATCCGACGGCTTGGATCGAAGCCCTGGCTGGGGAATTCCGCTGGTTATTATGACCACCTTCACATCATTGATGCCGGTGACGGTGTCCCCATCTGGACCCATGAGGGCAGTCTGCCGATGATGCACCTGGGCCGTTCCCTGACGCTGACTCACGATTGGGATGGTGACGGTATCAACGACGTGGCCGTGGGGGCTCCTGGGGCCGCCCCTCGCGGGCGCATAGGGGCGGGGTCGGTGGAGGTCCTGTCGGGCGCT
>CAJWER010000002.1 GCA_913030785.1 uncultured Chloroflexota bacterium
CGCCTTGGCATCTTGATGCAGCACCTCACCTCGCCCGTGCCGGCGCTTCCTCAAACCCTGGCGGACGGGAAGCCCCCGTCGGACAACATCCGGGCGCTTCACGCCGCGCTCCTGTCCAAGGGGCCGGAGATGCGCCCCACGGAGACCAAGCTGGTGGCGCAGATCCTGGCGGGTCGTGAGATGACCGATCCGGACGAAGTGCGCCGGTTTCTCGATCCGGCCGTGTATGAGCCGACCGCGCCCGCAACGCTCCACGACCTCGAGCGCGGCGCAACTCGAATCCGCCAGGCCATCGGCAAGGGGGAGCGCATTCTGGTTTGGGGGGACTTTGATGTCGACGGGCAGACGTCGACCGCTCTGCTGGTATCGGCTTTGGAAGGGATGGGGGCGACGGTGGAGTACCACATACCGATCCGGGAGAGAGAGTCCCACGGCATCCAGCCCGAGGTCTTGCGCGGGTATATCGATGCGGGGGTCGATCTCCTGCTGACTTGCGACACGGGGATCGGAGCCGTCGACGCGGTCGCTCTCGCCATGGTTGATATGGCACACATCGTCCTTTCCGTTCCCGTGGCCATGGGCCGCCAGGATGGCGGGCCTGCGCTCGCCGGCAGCTATGTCCTTGGGCACGAGCACGTAGGCGACCACGGCCATGTCGGGCTCGGCGTTGAATAGGACTTTCTCTCGCCAATACGACCCCTTGTCTACCCGTTCCAGGGTGATCGGGTCTAGGTCGCACGCCTCAGGGAGAGGCCCCATCGCCTTAGCTAGCCTGGCCGAAAACTCCCCCTTCCAGCTCTCGAATTCGTCCTTCGTGGAGGCACTGAATGTATAGGGCCTTTCGACATTGTGGTACTTGCGAAGAAAGTACTCGCCTAGGGAGAGGTTTCGGACCATCTGCGACTGAGACATGCGGGGCCTCCGCCGTGGTATTGGAATGGCCGATACGCTCGCCTGGCCAACGTACCGATACTACAGCAAGAGACGGGGGTCCGGGAAATTGGGGAGCGAGGGATCAAGCAGTGGGCCGAATCACCACCGTGATAGGACAGCCCGGCACGTACGGGCTACATCCCCTGGGAACGGCTGATACCGAGTCGGTGGGCAATGGACTGCAATAACGGTGTGTGCTCAGACGCTCGAGAGCGCCGTCGTCGCCGCGCACGGTAGTCCTTGATCTCATTGCGAGCCACGTCGAGCTGGTTGCCCAGGCTCGTGATCTGTACTCGCATCTGAGCAATTTCATCCGCCTGCCCATCTGCCGGACCGAGGTATGCAGTGTCCGTGGCAGCTTGGGACATTCCGGTGATCAGCCCGTGAATTGCGTCGACTCTCTCGGTGAGCTCGACGATCGCACGGCTCTGACTGTTTTCTGCGTCGCCCTCGTTCAAGGCAGCGACACGAGCCTCGAGCTGCCCGATCCTGAGCATCGACTCGCCATACAGTTTCAACAGCAAGTCGTAGTCGGGCTGCGAATCGATGTTCGCCAATTGGGGGCCTCCGTGCGGTCTATCACCGAACCCGGTCAATTGTAGTGGCAGTGTCAAGGCGCGCAATAGGGAATAATACCTATCTTAATCACCCGACGTTCTTGCCAGCACTGTGATTGCTATAGCAAGACGTGCACGACCCTGGGCAGCCCAGCGAGGTCCATTAGATGCGTAACCTCGCTGTCGGGGAACAGGCCTTGCGCCAGCAAAACAACTGATTCTAGCTGGCTCGACGCTATCTCGATCGCAAGCAGCCTCGGCTGCTGCACAAGACCAGCGACCTGCCGCATCAACTCCGAAATCGCGGCGAGGCCGTCACTACCACCATCGAGGGCGGTCTCAGGCTCGCGTCTGACCTCACTGGTCAGACCGGCAAGTTCGCCGGCGGTCAGGTACGGCGGGTTGGAGACTATTATGTCGACCGGCCCCGGTAATGGCTCCAACAAATCCCCTTGTAGAAGGTGCACCGCGTCCTGCACATCAAGGGACAGCGCATTGGCCTCGGCGATCTTCAGGGCAACGTGTGAGATATCAGTGGCGAAAACGGTCGCGTCCGGCAGCGCTTTTGCTACGGCAATAGCGATGGCACCGCTGCCTGTACCCACATCCGCAATAAGGAGCCGCCTCAAGTTGCTGGTGCTGACAAACTCAAGTACGGCGTCTACCAGTAGCTCCGTCTCTTGACGTGGCACAAGCACGCCCGGCCCTACGCCAAACTCATGGCCATAGAACTCACGACGCCCGAGGATATAGGCGAGGGGTTCTCCGGCTATGCGTCTCTCGGCCAGTGTGTCCGCCAGATCCTGCTCAGGCAGGGCAACAGGCCGTTCCAAAGACGCGAAGTATTCGGCCCTATCGATCCCCAGAACGTAACGAAGTAGTACCTCCGCCTCCAGACCGGCATCGACAACATCCGCGGCTTCAAGCCGGTCGCGGGTCTGTAGCCACGACTCCCGGACGGTCACACCCCCGCCTCTTCGAGCCTCTGCGCCTGCTCCATCTCCACGAGGGCGTCGATGAACCCTTCTATGTCCCCTTCCATCACGAGGTCCAGGTTGTGGGATGTGTAGCCGACGCGATGGTCCGTGACCCGGCTTTGTGGGAAATTGTAGGTGCGCACTCGCTCCGAACGGTCACCGGAACCGACCTGGGAACGGCGCGCGTCGGTGCGCTCCCGGTTCTGTTTCTCGATCTCCGCTGCCAAAACCCGCGAGCGTAGAACAGCCATGGCCTTGTTCTTGTTCTTGAGTTGGGATCGCTCGTCCTGGCAGATAGCCATTAGACCCGTGGATATGTGAGTAATACGGATCGCGGTAGCAACCTTCTGGACATTCTGGCCGCCGTGTCCGCCAGCATGGAAGACGTCGATCTGTACGTCTTCGGCGTCAATCTGAACGTCGACCTCCTCGGCCTCCGGCAGAACTGCGACTGTGGCCGCCGAAGTGTGGATCCGTCCGCTCGACTCGGTCGTGGGAATACGCTGTACACGATGAACACCACTCTCGTGTTTAAGACGGCTGTAGGCGCCTTCTCCTTTGATCTGGAAGACGATCTCCTTGATGCTGCCGACTCCAGTTTCGTTGCTATGCACTATCTCGAGGCCCCAGTTTTTCTGCTGGGCGTATTTCATATACATTCGATAGAGGTCCCCGGCGAACAATCCAGCCTCTTCACCACCGGTGCCTGCACGAATCTCCATGACGATGTTCTTGTCGTCGAGGGGATCCTTCTGGACCAGCTCCGCCTTCAGCTCTTCTTCGATGCGAATCTTCTCTTCCTCAAGTTCGGCAAGCTCCTCACGGGCGAGGGAAGCCATATCTCGATCGGTCTCGTCGTGGGAGATGGCGCGGATATCTTCGATATCCGCGGCCACCTGTCTGGCCCTCGTTGTCAGAACGGCCAGATTCCTGAGGGACGCGTGCTCCTTTGCGAGGGCCTGAACACGGCTGTAATCTGCCGCAATCTCCGGGTCGGCCATCTGGTCTTCGAGCTCTTTGTATCGTTCCTCTATGTCTTTTAGCTTTTCTTGCATTTTTCTATTTCCCGACCACACTGGGAGTCTACGTGCAACCCCACCTGGTCAATTCACCTGTCCCTTTTCAATGGGAATAAGGGGAGATCATGCTATGTGCTTGTGAAACGATTTGATCTTGCTCAATTACCTCGCCCAGGGAGCATTTCCATCCCAGCCTACGACGCATGTGCCGCATAGCTAGGAGGGAATCAGCGCCGCCACCAAATCGTCCCTCGGAATTTCACGTTGCTCTCTATCGACCAGATTGCGAAGCATGAACGAGCCGCTCTCCAACTCACGATCGCCGATTATGACAGCGTGAGTGGCGCGGATGGACGATGCGTAGCGAAGCTGGCTCTTCAGGCTTCTGCCGGGAGGCGCCAGAACGGCGGCAACCCCGGCCCGATGCAGCTCCGAGCAGAGCTTCACGCCCGCGGACTTGGACTCGTCGCCCATGTGGGCAACGATGATCTTGTTCCCGTCAATCTTCGTGATGGACTCATCGTCTCTGGGAATCGCCGCGAGTACGCGCTCTATTCCCAGTGCAAACCCAATCCCGGGAGTGGGCCTCCCACCCAGGAGTTCTATCAGCCCATCGTAGCGTCCGCCAGCCACCAGAGTGCTCTGCTGCCCGTCGGAAGGAGGCACGATTTCGAACACCGTCCGCGAATAGTAGTCGAGTCCCCTGACCAGTCGCTTGTCGATCTTGTACGACCGTCCGACGGCATTGAGGTCACCCAGCAGGGCATCCCAGTGTTTTGAACAGTCGCCGCACAGATAGTCGACGCTACCGGGTGCGGCGTCGATCAGCGGCTGGCACGCTCCGTTTTTGCAGTCCAGGAGCCTCAGAGGGTTCGTCTCAAGGCGACGTTTGCAGTCATCATGCACCAGTTCACTTGCCCGTGATCGGTAGTAAGAACGCAACTCGTCGATATACCCAGGTCTACACGTGGCGTCGCCGATGGAGTTCAACAAAAGTGTTACATCTTTGACTCCAACCGACTCCAACACGGACCATGCCAGGTCGATGACCTCGGAGTCTACTGACGCGTCAGTCTCCCCTATGACCTCGATGCCAAACTGGTGAAATTGCCTGTATCGGCCAGCCTGAGGCCGATCGTATCGGAAGAAATCACCCATGTAGAACAGGCGAACCGGCTGCGGCAAATTGTGCATGCCATGCTGGAGGTACGCGCGACACACGGGAGCCGTTCCTTCGGGGCGCAGGGAAACCAGGTCTCCCCCCCTGTCTTCGAACGTGTAAGTCTCCTTCTCGACAATGTCCGTGGCCTCGCCAACACTCCTTACAAACAAGTTGGCGTTCTCGAACGCGGGGGTATTAATGCGTTCGTATCCGAACCTAGTGGCAACGTCTTCAGCCCTGGATTCGAGGAAGCGCCAGTAGACCTGCTCCTCAGGGAGTATGTCACTGGTCCCTCTTGGCGCCTGGAACTGTTTCTGGCTCACTTTTCGGGTCTGCCCTTGCGAAAGATATTACATAGGAGGAGGGCTTCACAAGCCCTTCAAAAAGGGTACCACATGTATCAGAAGCCAGTGACTGTCAGACACCTGCTCCAGATTGCGAGTCCCCCGCCTTTATGGCTATAATCGGTGGGCGGCCCGGCCGCCCTAGGAGGCGATGTGACCCTAGTAGAAGACCTCATGGTGAAGGCGTCAGAATACCTTCCCCAGGACAAGATGAGCTCCATCAAGGAGGCCTACCTCTTCGCGGAAGCTGCCCACGAAGGACAGGTCCGCAAATCCGGAGAGCCCTTCATCGAGCACCCGCTAAATACGGCGTTGTATCTGGCTGACCTTAAGCTGGACTCAACCGCGCTTTCTGCCGCCCTCCTCCACGACGTGATGGAAGACTGTGATGTCCCCTTCGATGAACTAAGCGAACGGTTCGGCAACGATGTCGCCAGACTCGTGGACGGCGTCACAAAGTTGACCAAGACAGAGCTCCAGATGGACGGAACCGGCCCAAAGTTGTCCGCGAACACGGACAGCGGCGCCCAGGCGGCAACCATCCGGAAGATGCTGATGACCATGGCCGAGGACATCAGGGTGGTGTTGATAAAGCTGGCAGACCGCCTCCACAACATGAGGACGCTCAAAGCGCTCCCCGCCGACCGCCGTATTGCCATAGCCCAAGAGACCCTGGACATATACGCGCCGCTGGCCCATCGTCTGGGAATATGGGAGATCAAGTGGCTGCTTGAGGACCTGGCATTCCAACATCTGAATCCGCAAAAGTACCGAGAGCTGTCCAGGCTGCTCAGCACCAAGCGAGGTGAACGCGAGGAGTATGTTAAGCGGGTAATCGAATTGCTGCAGTCCGAGTTGGATGCCGCGGGCATTGTGGCCGAGGTCACGGGACGCCCCAAGCACTTCTACAGCATCTACAAGAAGATGCAGGCCTATCAGAGTCAGAACAAGGAGGTCGGCGAGATATACGACCTCTTCGCGCTCAGGGTTCTGGTCACCGAGGTTAAAGACTGCTATGCGGCCCTCGGCACCGTGCACAACCGATGGAGGCCTCTGCCCGGACAGTTCGACGACTACATCGCCAACCCGAAGGACAACCTCTACCAGTCGCTCCACACAGCCATCCTTTGCGAGGACGCGTCTCCGGTGGAGGTCCAGATTCGGACCCACGAGATGCACCGGCTGGCGGAGTACGGCGTCGCCGCCCACTGGCTATACAAAGAAGGCCAGCCCGAGGATCAGCGCTTCGAGGAGAAGATGACCTGGCTGCGCCAGATCCTGGAGTGGCAGCGAGATGTCAGTGGCGCCGAGGAGTTCGTCGAGTCTTTCAAGACCGATATCTTCCAAAACCAGGTTTTTGTGTACACGCCAAAAGGTGAGCTCAAAGAGCTGCCGGCGGGCGCCACGCCGCTCGACTTCGCTTTCCGCATCCACACCGACATCGGTTACCGCTGTATCGGCGGCAAGGTGAATGGTCGGCTGGTCCCTCTCAACCACAGGCTTCAAAACGGCGACACCGTCGAAATCATGACGAGCAAGACGGTCCGGGGCCCCAGCCTGGACTGGCTCAACGCGAACCTGGGATACGTCAGAACCGCGTCGGCCCGCGCAAAAGTTCGCCAGTGGTTCAACAAGCAGGCGCGGCGAGTCAATATCCAACGTGGACACGATATTTTCGTCAAACAACTACGCCGCCTAAATACCGACCTGGATGACCTGGATGTCGCCAAATCGATGAACATGGACTCGACGGACGAATTCCTGGCCGCCCTTGGAAGTGGCGTGATCACCACGACCCAGGTCGTCAACAAGCTGGCATCCCAGGAGGTCAAGCCCCAGGAAGAGCGTCTCGTGGCGCTGCCGAGTACCGGCCCTGGCTCCGGGGTCACAGTCCTCGGCGTCGGAGACCTGCTCACCCGCATGGCCCAGTGCTGCAACCCCATCAGAGGCGACAAAATCGCGGGGTACATCACACGAAGTCGCGGGGTCACGGTCCATCGCAGCACATGTCCAAATGTGGTGAACGAGAAAGAGGCCGAGCGACTCATCGACGTCGGGTGGGGCCAGACTCAGACACTGTATCCCGTGCGAATCAGGATAGAGGCCTGGGACCGGGTCGGTCTCCTTCGAGATATCACATCTCTGGTCTCGGACGAGCGGGTGAACATCGCATCGTGCATCTCCGAAGAGTTCGAGGACAACAGCGTCATTTCACTGACCGTCTACACCGATGGGATAAACCAGCTAGGTCGCCTGTTTTCAAAGCTGGAAGGGGTCGAAGGCGTGGCCCACGTGTCGAGGGCAACTTCCTGACGGCCAAGGGTCGGTTGTGTTCCATACGCACATAGCTGGTATAATGACTTGTCCGACATTTTGGGAGGATCAAGAGATTGCCGAGTAAAAAGACAGCGAGGGTGCAGGAGAGAAGGCGCGTACGAATGGCGCCCCTTCGCACCAGAGCGAAGTCGTCTGTTTCGTCAGCGCGAAAGCTAATTGGGTCCAGCGATGTCGAGGCTGCCGAAAAGGCAGTCACCGACGCGGTGGTTGCCCTGGACAAGGCAGCCCAGAAGGGCGCCATCCCCAGGAAGAACGCATCACGGCGCAAGTCGCGTCTGATGAAGCAGCTCGCTTCGACGAAGAGCG
This sequence comes from uncultured Chloroflexota bacterium, assembly GCA_913030785.1. Lineage (GTDB taxonomy): Bacteria > Chloroflexota > Dehalococcoidia > Lucifugimonadales > CAJWER01 > CAJWER01. Next base: position 7,636 of record CAJWER010000002.1, read on the forward strand.
ACTAGGCCTCTACAGCCGAGTCCCGTCCCGCGACACTGAGACGCCCCAGCAGGGGCGTCTTTCGCTTTGTTATCTTCTCCCCCCACCGCCTTAGCTCCCTAAAGAGCCCTGCCTGCGCTACTTGGTGCGATGTCATAGCCACGAGTCTCATACACTTGTACACATCTCGGATGACTCACCAACCGCCAGACCATCCCGTCGTCGAGTGTCTGAATTTTCCAATTTTGACGTAGCTTGCCTTGACACTTAGGTCAACGTCTGGTACATTTGTTCCGCACATGCGTACTCATAAAGAGTGAGGGACTGATGAAAAAGAAGCTATCGGAGCGGCAGGAGCGGATGCTCTCGTTCATAAGCGAGTTCATGGGAGAGCACCAGTACCCGCCCACGGTGCGCGATATTCAGGGCGGCTGCGACATCAGTTCCACCTCCGTGGTGGACTACAATCTGCGTATACTGCAGCGCGAGGGCTATCTGCGCCGTGAGGCAGACGTGTCGCGGGGCATCGAACTGTTGGGAAGCGGCGGCAAGCCTTCCAGATTTGGCATGGTCTCCGTACCAGTTGTGGGAAGCATCGCGGCCGGCGACCCGCTACCCACCCCAGCCTCAGGTTCCTGGCATACCGAGGCGGTCGACAACATAGAGTTGCCGACATTTCTCACCAAGGGCAAGGAAGACGTGTTCGCCGTGAGGGTGAAGGGCGAATCGATGATCGATGCTCTCGTAGCCGACGGCGATCTCGTCCTTCTGGAGCCCGTCGATCAGCCCGAACAGGGCGATATGGTAGCGGCATGGCTCCAAGACAGTGAGGCTGTCACGCTGAAGCATTTCTCCATCTCAAACGGTATGGTCACACTCCACCCTGCCAATGCGACCATGGAACCCATTACAGTTCCGGCGAGCAACGTCGCGGTCCAAGGGCGCGTCGTCGGAGTCATCCGAACGATGTAGTTTCGACTACGAGCAGCATCCCGAGAATCAGGAAAAGGCCGGGCCAGGTGCCCGGCCTTTTCTATTGGCCAGCGTGATAGAGTGCAATCGCAGATGGTATGACCAGGAGCGAACATGAGAATCCCCATCACCATGTGTCACGGAATCCGGCCGGCGGGCGAGAAGCCGCTGACTGTTGAGCACCTGGACAGGCTTGTCGGTATCGCGGCGGAGTTGGGCTTCGAGTCGATCGGGTACGACGCACTGGCCGCATGGCGCGATGGCGTCGGCATGTTGCCAGAACGGCCAATCATGTTCGATTTCGACCACCCGGTGCGGTCAATGGGCTACGAGGTTCGTGAGGTGCTGGCAAAGTACGGCTACTCTGGCAACCTGTTCATCTACACCGGGCCTCTGGACCCGACGTGGAAAGGTCCGCAACCTGGAACGTCTGACACCGACGATCTCCTCACCTGGGATGAGCTGGGAACGCTCAGGGAGTCAGGGTGGAGCATCGGCGCTCACACCTCATCCCACCCCGACCTATCGGCGCTGAGCATCAAGGACCCGTCAGGGGAAATGTTGAGGGAGGAGCTGGACCGATGCAACGACGCCATCCAGCGGCATCTTGGCTTCCTGCCGAAAGACTTCGCCTTTACGTCAACTACGTGGAGCAGTGCGGCTGAGGCCGAGGTCATGAAACGCTACCGGTTCGGACGCCTGTGGATCATCGGCTCGGAGGACAAGGCCGACGGCAAGCCGATCAGATACGCCGACCTTGTGGGCATTCCAGGGCCAGACGAGGCTGATGGCGGCCCGCCATCAGCGGCCAGGTACATCACCATCGAATCGCACCCGTACCGCCTGCCATCGATGGAGCTACAGCAACTGGTCCACGAACCGGCTGCGTTCCGCAGGTACCTAGAAGGTGCGTTGGTCGAATAGCGGAGGACTAGTGAGACCCTACATTGCATTGACGCCCGTCACTCCACGGCGGTATCATTAAGTGAGTAAGTGCTAGGGACATGGAGGGCGGAAAATGCCGTTCCGAGTCGGACCTACCGAGCTAATAATTATCCTCGTTGTGGTTATGATCATCTTCGGCGTCGGCCGCTTGCCTGAAATAGGCGGCGCGATGGGCAAGGCGATACGCGAGTTCCGGTCCACCGTGTCCGGCAAGGGCGATGAGCCGGAGGACCAAGAGGCCATCGAGCCTGGCACGGAGAGCGGCAAGAAGAGCTAGCCCGTCCACCGCAATAGTACTGATTGAGCTTTCAAGGCCCCGGCATCCACCGGGGCCTTTTTGTATGGTGAAGCCAGGGAATCTGGCGCAGTCGGCCCAAGTCCTCCGACCATAGGGAACTCAGGAGCGCGACAGACCAGCCATGTCACGCTGAGGGGATGCGAAGGGTCTGGGGAAGCGGGGTCCCAGTTTCGGCGGCATCTGGGGTGCGTGGCCCTCACCCCAGATGCTCGTCGGGAACTCCTCAGCATGACATTGGGGTCGGAGCCCATTTCCAACCCCGAGACCCAACACCTAACACCCAATGCCCGCCCTACTGCTTGGTGTCCAACTCTAGGCCCTTTTCGATGGCGCGTCGGCGCTGACGACCACCGAGCTTGGCCAACCACACGCCCGCCTCGTAGAGGACGATTATGGGCAGCGCCACGAAGGTCTGGTTGATGGGATCGAACGTGGGCGTAATGATGGCGCCCAGGACGAACGCCACGACGACTGCGTACCGCCGCTGGCTCTTCAGAAACTCGTGGCTGACGACGCCAATACGCGACAAGAAAAAGAGCACCACCGGCGTCTCGAACACAACCCCCATCCAGAACAGCAGTGAGATCATCAGGTTGGCGTAGTTGCCGATCCGGATGTAGGGCGTGGCAATCTCATTCCCAAAGCTGAGCAGGAAGCTAACTGCGGGCGGGAAGAGAATTCGGTACCCGAACGCCGCGCCCAGTGCGAAGGAGAGCATGCTCACAGGCAGCAGCGTGTACAGGTAGCGCCTCTCGCCGGGGCTGAGGCCCGGGGCTACGAACATCACTAGCTGAAACAGGATGAACGGCATCGAGATGGCCAGCCCTGACAGCAGTGACACCTTCATCGCTATTCCGAGGAATTCGGTCAGCTCGGTGTATATGGGCTGGCCCTCGGGTATACCGGCAAACCCCTGAGCTGGAACCATGAGAAACTTGAGAATCTGCTGATGGAACACAAAGGACACGCCCGTGGCAACGGCCACAAAGATGGCCGACGTGGTCATCCTACGGCGAAGCTCTAGCAGGTGCTGGCTAATCGAAAGCGCCCTGTCGCTCATTTCGTGTTTCGCTCTGTTGAGGCGGCGGGCTCGGGTCCGTCACTGTCAGACTGCTCGTTTGGGGCTACCGGTCGCTCCGACTCCGGGCCGCTCCTGAACGCAACGGGGCCGTCGGTGGGTTCATGTTGTTCCGGCTGCGCCTCCGGGCCAAGCCTGTCACCACCGCTCCCCTCGTCAGGTCCTGCCGGTAACTTCGGCTCCGCGCCACTCCTGAATGCAATGGGCCCGTCGACAGATGTCTTGGTCGCATCTGGATCTGCCTGTGTCGAAGAGGGGCCTGCCACGGTTCGACGCCACTCTGGTACCTGCGACTTGTCTTCTTCATCGAGCATCATCTCGGGCAGGCCCTCGGTCATGCGCCGGATCTCCCTGGTGGCCTTGCCGAGCATCCGGGCGGCCTCGGTCATGCGTTTGGGGCCTAGGACGATGAACGCCACTAGCAGCACCACGACGATCTCAATGGAGCCCATTCCCAGAAAGTTCACGGGGTGTGCGCCTCCAATCGTTGTGACAGGACGCAGTCGACACACTCAGGTGGAGGTCGCCAGCCACTCCTAAGCTGCGAGGGAGCGGAAAAACGATCCAGCAGCGTCATGACCTCGCACAGAGGAAGGCCGACGACGTTGAGATAGCAGCCATCCACCGACTCCGCCAGGCCAGCGCTCTTGTCCTGAACTGCGTAGGCTCCAGCCTTGTCCATGGGGTTCTCAAGAGCGATGTAATCAAGCAGTTCTGCATCTGAGAGCGGGCGAATAGTGACGCGGCTCTGGCAGGCAATCGCGGCTGATTGGCCGGTGTCAGCTTCCAGGGCCGCCACGCCCGTAAAAACGCTGTGGGCGCGGCCCCTGAGCAGCCGAAGCATGCGGGTCGCGTCGTCCATATCCACTGGCTTGCCCAGAATCTCGCCATCGATGGCAACCACCGTGTCCGCGCCCAGGACGGTGGCGGTCCCGACACCATCCGTGACACTTCGCGCCTTGTCCAGCGATAGTCTCAGCACGTACTCCTCCGGCAACTCACCGGGCCGAGGTGGGGACTCGTCGCCGACGGGTGCAACACACTCCGGCGTCGGGTCCAGAGCCTCAATGATCTCGCGTCTTCGAGGCGAGGTCGATGCAAGAACCAGACGCATTTATCCAACATCCTCCAGGTTCATTTTAGCCTAAATAGCCTTCCCTAGCCACGATGCAGCCTCTATTCGCCACACGATAGGGTCGCTATGCACTCGATGTGGTGCGTTTGCGGGAACATGTCTATGGGCTCCACACGGTCCACGGTGAACCCGCCATTGACCAGTACCTGCAGATCTCTCGCGAGTGATTCCGGGTCACACGAGACATAGCAGACGCGGCGAGGGGCCCAGCGAACGACCGCATCCAGAACGGGAGGCAGGCACCCGGCGCGAGGCGGATCGAGGACAACGACGTCTGCGGAGCCCCCAAGTTCGCCCAGGATGTCCTCCGCCTTGCCTTCACGAAACTCCAGGTTGTCTATGCCGAGTGTATTGATGGCAGAGTCCTTGACCGCCGCGGCGGACTCCTCGACTGCTATGACATTGCGGACACTGGCGGCCAGTAGAACGGCAAATGTGCCGACGCCTGCGTAGGCATCGACCAGCGTCTCGTCCCCGCGCAACTCAAGCCGCTCACGGACCATTGTTACTAGTCGCTCGGCCTGTCGGGTGTTGACCTGGAAAAACGAAGGCGACGCCACACGGAAGATCCGGTCCAACAGCCGCTCGCGGTAGTGAGTCTGGCCCGATTCGATGGGAACCTCATTGGGACCGAACGTCGGCTGGAGTAGCCATTCGTCCGTATTTATGCCATATCGTATGGATAGCTGGCTCGTGGCCGACGAGCGACCCTGTAACTTGTCGAGGATTTCATTAATCCCCGGGGTCATGAGCATGCATTCGTCGACCCTGGCGAACTGGCGGGTAATCCGGCTGACGAATCCGAGGGTGCCGCCACGAACGGTAAATCGAGCGTGATTTCTGTAGTTGAGTTCCTGGTCGCTCGGCACCGTCGGCTCTACCGACAGGCCAGCCAGTTCCGGGTAGACGCGGAGCGCCGCCGCAACTGTATCGCGCTTGATGGAGAGCTGATGGTCGTAGCTGATGTGCTGCCACTGGCAACCAGTGCAAGTCCCGAAATATGGGCACGGAGCGGCGACACGATGAGGCGACGCTTCCAGAACCTCTACCACCATGCCCGCAGTGTGTCGCCTCTTGCGCCGTCCATACCGCACTATTCGGCACACGACCCGTTCGCCTGGGATGCCACCGAAAACGCTGATAGACTCGCCGTCCAGCTCCGCCACGGTGTCGCCCATCGGGTCGAATTCGCCGAGGGTTAGCGTCGCCAGCTCCGGCTTGCTGTCGGCGCTATCGTCTGCTTTTTGAATTTGGGTCATTTGGGTTAGTCCGAAATGGGACGAAAAAGCGAAGGGTCGCGGCCCCTCTACTCTCACTATAATTTTAGCATATGAGACGCCGCTGATAGCTGTCTGGTATCATTTCAGCAGTACAAACGCGCCCCTCTCCCACTCGGGGCGACAGCGAGGCCAAATGACAGTCAAGAGGCGTCTGCCCCCATGGCTCAAGGTGAAGGCGCCGGGAGGCCCAAACTACATAGAGCTGCGCTCCATGATGCGCGAAGGCGGCCTGAATACAGTCTGCGAGGAGGCTCGCTGCCCAAACATCGGAGAGTGCTGGGAGCGCGGGACAGCTACGTTCATGATCCTGGGAGACATCTGCACGCGGGCCTGCGCCTACTGTGCAGTTGCCACAGGAAAGCCGACAGGGCTCGACCTGGGAGAACCGGTGAGGGTGGCCGAGGCCGCAGAGCGCATGGGCTTGCGGTACGCCGTCGTAACCTCGGTTGACCGCGACGACCTGCCAGACGGCGGCGCGTTCATCTTTGCCCAGACCATCAGCCAGATTCGCAAACGCTTGCCCTCGTGCAAGATCGAAGTCCTCATACCCGACTTCAATGGTGATGAGCAGGCTCTGGCAACCGTGATGGCGGCCAAGCCAAGTACCTTAAACCACAACATCGAGACCGTGCGCCGCGTCTTCCGACGTGTGCGCCCCAAGGGTGACTTCGACCAGTCCCTTGAGCTATTAGCTCGCGCAAGAAGTATCGACCCGAGCTCTGTGACAAAGTCGGGGATGATGGTGGGGCTGGGAGAGACCTGGGACGAGATACTGGACACGATGCGGGACCTACGCTCGGTGGATTGCGACCTGCTAACGATAGGCCAATACCTGCGACCGACGCCTAAACACGTCGCACTGTCCAAGTGGTATTCGCCAGACGAGTTCGACGAGCTTGCCAGAGAGGGCGAGGCCATGGGCTTCAAGCACGTCGCCTCCGGCCCGCTGGTGCGTAGTTCGTATCACGCGGACGAGCAGCATGAGGCAGCCACAGCAGGTGCTGTAGCGGTCTGAGGACGCTCGCCGCGACGGAGGATCATAGATGCTGCTTCCAACGCTGACTCAGGAACCCTCGGAGTTGAGGGCAATGATGCGCTCGGGAGAGCTTTCTGGGCTCACCAGCGGAATGGCGCCAGGCTACGTCCAGGCCAATTTGGTGATTCTGCCGAGGGAACAGGCCTTCGATTTCCTGCTCTTTTGCCAGCGCAATCCAAAGCCTTGCCCGCTGCTTGAGGTAGTGGAGGCTGGTTCGGTGGAGCCCAGCCAGATGGCGCCCGGAGTCGACTTGCGAACCGACCTACCACGATACCGCGTATTCGAGAACGGAAAACTTGTGGAGGAACCCACCAGCATCTCCCATGTCTGGCGCGACGACCTGGTCTCTTTCCTCATCGGTTGCAGTTTCACATTCGAGTCGGCCCTGATAAACGGCGGCATCCGCATTCCCCACTTCGAGGAGGGCAAGAACACCGCGATGTTCGTCACCTCCATCGAGACCACGCCCGCAGGCATATTCTCGGGGCCAATGGTAGTGTCAATGAGGGCGATACCGCGCAACAAGCTGGTAAGGGCCGTGCAAATCACGTCGCGGTTCCCATCGGTGCACGGGTCTCCCGTGCACATCGGAGACCCGGCCGCCATCGGAGTGAAGGACATCACTACCCCCGACCTTGGCGACCCCGCCGTTGTCGGGGAGGACGACGTGCCGGTGTTCTGGGGATGCGGCGTGACACCTCAGGTGGTGGCCATGAATTCGAAGCCGCCGCTGATGATCACCCACGCCCCCGGCCACATGTTCATCACCGATGTCCCAGACGAGGACATGGCTGTCCTCTAGGTGCTGCGCACGCTTAGGGGGCGGGGAAGGTATGCCCACGGGCTAGTTCCATCCTTCGGAACTCCTGAGATTGTCTCAAAGACAGATATTGATGTCTCTGCATATCTATAGACTAGGTTCTGGAAATGGGGGCGCGCGGTGACCATTGAAGACATAGTTCTCGACCGAGACAAGCGGGGCATTGCGGCCCTGAGGCCCCACTTGCCCGCAGACTACTGCGACCAGGCCGCACGCGTTGTGCTCGACAATCCGGGCACGGCAATAATCGTGACCGGCTTCTACATCATCACCGCCGGGGCCACCGAGACCGACGGCCCCCCGGGAGCGGTGGTCATCGGCAACGCGTTGCAGTCCATCGGCTACGAAGTCGTGTACGTCACCGACCGGTACTCCCTGAAGGTGATGGCGGGCACCGCGGGCCCGGATTCCAGCGTGGTGGAATTTCCGATCGCCGGTGAGGAGGAGAGCCGCTCCTTCGCGAAGGAGCTTCTGTCTGAAATAGCGCCGTCGGTGATCATCGGCATCGAACGGTGCGGACTGACGTCCGAAGGGCTGTACCGCAACATGCGCGGTGTGGACATCAGCGAGTACAACGCAAAGGCCGACTACCTGTTCGAGAGCGGCATCCCGTCGGTAGGAATCGGCGACGGCGGCAACGAGATCGGCCTGGGAAACCTGGCGGATATCATCCCCACGGTACCATCTCTCGTCAGGATGCCATGCGTCACCACGACCAGCGCTCTGGTCATCGCAAGTGTCTCGAACTGGGGCGGCTACGGCCTGGTGGCAGCCATGTCAAAGATCAAGGGCAAGAACCTGCTGCCAAGCATCGAAGCCGAGCAAGCACTGGTCAAACGCAACGTGGAGTTGGGAGCGGTGGACGGGCCCAGCGGCGAGGCAGTGCCCATGGTGGACGGCTTCACACTAGAGGAAAACAGCCAAGCACTCCAAGAACTGCACGACCTCTTGTCCGCCGAATGAGTGGGCAGTAGGCTAATTTAAGTCACTAGGCCCCAGTTCCCCAGCTTACGATGCGGCTTGCAGGGTTGCAGGCTCCCGGTCCATGCCTATCGAGTCCACCTCGTGGCCTGCTACGATATCCTTCATCTTGGCCAGCGCACGCCGTTCGAGACGAGAGACGTGCATCTGGGATATGTTGATCCTACTGGCGATCTGGCGCTGTGATAGGCCCCTGTAGAACTTCAGCGAGATAATCGTCCTCTCCCGCAGCGGAAGCTTGTCCATGGCGCTCTGCAGCACCATTCGATCGAGGGACGCGCCGAACGCCGGCTCTTCAGAACCAAGGATCTCGACCAGTGCGCTCCCCTCTTCGCCGAAGTCGCCGTTGAAGCTCGCGTCCAATGATCGCGGATCGCCGGTCCTGGCGAACTCCAGAGCCTCGTTGACAGCATCCTCGGTGAGCCCACTTTCGGTCGCCATCTCGGCAGTGGTCGGCCAGCGACCGAAGTGAGAGATCAGCCTCTCAGTGCAACGGTCCAGCGATATTCTGTTGTGTCGCAATGCCCGCGGCACCTTGACAAGTCCACCGTGGTCTCTGAGGTGGTTCAATATCGCGCCGTAGACCTCGGGGATGGCCAACGATGCGAACCTGACGCCGTGGCTCATGTCGAATTTCTCGATGGCGCTGAGCAGGCCAATCGTGCCCATCTGCACCAGGTCCTCCATGGGCTCGCGCGAATTACGGAAGCGCCGCGCTATGCTGCGCACCAACGGAAGGTAGTTAGTGACGAGTTGCTCTCGAGCATCCGGGTCCCTAGTCTCGATATCGCGTTCGATCAGATCCATGGTCGGGTCGGTGACAGCGGTTGTCATGATCTAGCCCTCCGAAAACGGCCCGATGGCTAATCCGGACCCGGTGGAGTGGACGAGTGCACCTGCGTAGCACACCGCGTTAGCCACACCGTAATGCCCGTGCAGGTACCCCGGACACCATGCCTGCACCCAGATGGACCTGTGGTAAACCGGCAAGATTCATTTGGGCGACCGGGCACAGGCTTCCCCCACTAGTCCGTGCTATCCTGCATTTCAGCGGACCAAACGTGCAGGCCCACCAGTCAGGGAGGTACTTCGATGGCCACACTCGCAGGCAAGATAATCGACGGCGACACGGGGGAGCAGGTGCCCGCCCGCGTACGAGTGCTGGCCTCGAACGGCGAATTCGCACACCCGGGCGACGCGATATTGAAGGTCGGGCCAGGCGATCAGTTCTTCTATGCAGACGGCGGGTTTGAAGTCGAGGTGGGCAGGGGCCGGACCCAGATCGTGGTCGAGCGAGGAACCGAATACGTGCCAGCCACGCTGACCGTCGAAACGCCGACCAGTGGGATAGTAGCGACGGAGGTGGTGCTGGAGCGGTGGTCGGGGCTCGGGGCGCAGGGCTGGCACCCCGGCAATACCCATATCCATTACGACGAAAAGGAGCAGCGGCCGGACGAGCGGCTGCGCCTGGATCCTCGCGTCGAGGACTTGCGGATGACGGCAGTGAGCATCCTGAAACGTTGGGATCTGGAGTATGCCACCAACAAGTACACCCCGGGCATGCTCACAGAGTTCTCATCGGACCACCACCACGTGCAGTGCGGCGAGGAAAACAGGCACAACGCGAACGGCACACATAACACCGGCTACGGCCATGTGATGTTGCTAAACATCCACAACGTGGTCGAGCCCGTGAGCCGCGGCCTGCTAGTGGACGTTTTCGACCCCGACTACCCGCCCCTCTCCTACGCCTGCGATGACGCCCGTCGGCAGGGAGGCGTCGTCATCTGGTGCCACAACGGCCAGGGCATGGAGGCGCCCGTGGCCGCCGCGCTGGGCAAGCTCGACGCTTTCAATCTCTTCGACCCCCACTGGATGGACCCGGAATACGACATCTACTACCGAATGCTCAACGCTGGAACCAGGCTGCCGGCATCCACCGGGTCCGATTGGTTCATCAGCTCTGCGAACCGCGTCTACGCCCACACGGGCGCCCCCTTCGAGTACGGAGCATGGCTAGAGGCGCTCAGGGCCGGTAAAACCTTCATCAGCAACGGGCCAGAGTTGTCGCTAAGCGTCCAAGGCGAGGGCCCTGGCGGCGAGGTGGAGAGTCGGCCCGGCGAGCGACTATCCGCGGTAGTGGACTGGAAGTCCCACTACCCGATCGGCAGGGCAGAGGTCGTGCTCAATGGCAAGGTCGTGGCCAGCCGCGAGATGAACGATGGGTCGACAGCAGGACGACTTGAGACCGATATCGAGATTCCCGCAGATGCGTGGATCACCGCCAGGCTGTCAGGGGACGCTCGCGACTCCTTCGCGCAACCTGTCTTCGCCCACACGAGCCCCGTCTACGTCACGACGGGCAAAGCCAGCGAGGAGCGCGCCGAAGCCGCTCGATGGTTCACCGACGCAATCGAAACATCCCTCGAATGGGTGCGCACCAAAGGCAAGTACTATAACGACGGCCAGCGACGGGAGATCGTCGATCTATTTCGCGAGGGCCAACAAGTGTACAAAGACATGCTGCCTTAGGGCCGTGATGGGTTCTTCCCTACGCCGTATCCTGCTTTGGACCATCGTCGCGCTGGTCGTGGCGTATGCCGGATTTGGTGTGCTGGCCAGGACAACGGGAGTGATAGACCGCTACTTCATATTCTTCCCAGAGCGGACCCTGGACCGAGACCCTGGCGACCGTGGTCTCGACTTCGAAGACGTGTATTTCGAGGCGTCCGACAGGGTGCGCCTCAACGGCTGGTTCGTACCCGGAAGGAGCGACACGACCCTTCTTTGGCTCCACGGCAACGCTGGGAACATTGCCAATCGCGTCGATAATATCGCGGAGATCCATGACAACCTCGGAGTGGGCGTGTTCATATTCGACTATCGGGGCTACGGGCGGAGCGAGGGCAAACCCACGGAGCAGGGGACATACCTCGATGCCGAAGCCGCTCTGAAGTACCTCCGTTCGCGGGGAGACGTGAACCCCGGGCGGCTGGTGCTGTTCGGCAGGTCGCTTGGGTGCGCGGTCGCAGCGGAACTGGCGTCTAAGAACGATGTGCAAGGGGTCGTGCTGGAGTCGCCCTTCACGTCGATAGGCGCAATGGCGAAACGTGCGTACCCGTTTTTGCCAGGAATCGGGTCCTTCGTGCGCACCCGGTATGACACGCTATCGAAGGTGGGTCGCTTCGGAGCGCCACTCATGGTGCTCCACGGCAACCGCGACGACATCGCGCCCTTCGACATGGGGGTCGCAGTCTTCGAGGCAGCCACGCCACCAAAGCGCTTCTACAGGATCGAGGGAGCAGGGCACAACGACACGTATTCCGTAGGAGGGCACGCCTACTACCAGGCCCTGGGCGAGTTTCTCGATAACCTCCCAAAGGGCGACGGCTAGATATTATTGTTGACAGCCCCCTGGGACGGCTATAGGCTGACCATGCAGCCCAGCGACAGCACCTACACGAAGCAGGAGAGCCTATGAAAGCGGTCTACTTTACGGAGCACGGCGGAACCGAGGTACTGACGTACGGAGACCTTCCCGAGCTGCCGATCGGTCCGAACGAGGTGAGGGTACGAGTCAGGGCATGCGCCTTAAACCGCCTGGATTTGTATACCCGGATGGGGGTGCGCGGGACCCGGATGGGCCTGGACCAGCCTCATGTGCTGGGCGGAGACTCAGCCGGAGACGTCGCGGAAGTGGGCTCGGAGGTCACGATGGTCAATGTCGGCGATCGGGTGGTAGTGAACCCGAAGCTGACGTGCGGCCAGTGCCAGTACTGCATCGCCGGCGATGACGAGCTGTGCGTCGCCCCGGGAATGCTAGGCTCGACACAGAATGGTAGCTACGCTGAATACGTGACGATCCCGGCGGCAAACGCCATGCGAATACCGGACACAATCTCCTACGAGGAAGCCGCCTCGTTGCCCACTGTCTTCATGCCGAGTTGGAACATCCTGGTGCGCCGCGCTGCGCTAAAACCATGGGAGACGGTGCTCATTCTTTCGGCCTCCAGTGGTGTGGGTACCGCAGCGATTCAGGTGGCCAAGAACGTCATCGGCGCACGGGTCATCGCGACGACCAGCAGCCAGGAAAAGGCTAGCAAGGCCAGAGATCTGGGTGCCGACAAGGTAATCGACTACTCAACCGAAGACATCGAGAAGAGGGTCAAGGAGCTTACCGACCGCCGCGGCGTTCACGTCGTGCTGGACCATGTCGGCGCCGACTTCTTCCCAGCCGCCCACCGGTCCCTCGCGCCTGGAGGCCGCTACGGCATCTGCGGAGTTACCTCCGGCTACAGGGCCGAGTTGCAGATGGGGACGATGTTCCTCAAGAATCAGACCGTTTTCGGCGTCTTCATGGGCCACAAGGAAGATCTGCGCCTCATCATCGAGATGGTGGCCCGAGGAACCCTACACGGCATCATCCACGCCACATTCCCGCTCAAGGACGCCGCCCGAGCCCATGAAACCATGGAAGAGCGGGCCTTCTTCGGCAAGCTGATACTCACGGTCCCGTAGGGAGCATCACAAGAGTATCAGCCGTGCGTACGCAGTCCTCCGGCCCCGCCCCAAGATGCGTGCGCAGCACCCTACTTGTCACGGAGGGGCGTCTCTTTCAGGAAGGCTGTCACGACCAGGGCTACCAAGGCCGTCGCCATTGCAATCAAGAACAGGTCGCCGATAGCCGTTGCGAGACTGGATCGAAGGACATCGAGTAGCTGGTCGACGACCTCTGGGCTCACGGACTCGCGGAACTCCTCAAGGGCATCCGGGTTCACCAGGGCCTGCGGGTTGTTGGACATTCCGGCTAGCGTCTCGGCAGGTACCGATTCGCGTAGATTCGGACTAATCTTTGCGTCCAGCCCGTCCGCGAATCGCCTGGCCATGATCGAACCCAGAATCGCTAGGCCCAGCGCCCCTCCTATCGAGCGGTAAAACTGGTTGGCTGCGGTGACGACGCCCAGTTGGCTATACGGCACAGCGTTCTGGACCGCGATAGTAAAGGTCGGAAACGTGGTCCCGATCCCAAACCCAGTGATGACTAGGTACACCACCACCTGGCCAAAACTGGTAGTCTCAGTCATTCCCGACAGCAGGAACATCCCGGTAGCCATGATCCCAAGACCGATCAGACCCTGGGTGCGATAGTGGCCGCCGAGGCGTGACAGCGTCTGGCCCGATATCGTAGCGCCAAACACCATCCCCAGCATCATTGGCGTCAGGAAGCTGCCAGAGCTCGTGGCGGAGGCGCCAAGGACCCCTTGAAAGAACAGTGGAATGAACACAATTCCGCCAAACATGCCAAATCCGGTGCAAAAGACGGCGATCAGGGATAAACCCACAACCCTGTCGCGATAGATCCCCATCGGCATGATCGGATTGGCGATCCTAAGCTCGACAAAAACGAACGTTGCCGTCGACGCGACTGCAGCGATCAGTAGACCGACAACCTGGACCGATGCCCACGCGTACTGGACGCCGCCCCACGACAGAGCGACAAGCAGGGACGACACGGACAGCACCAACAAGGACATGCCTACAACATCCAATCGTCTGCTGGCGACATTCTGCCGACCGGAAGGGAAGAACAGTACAAAGAGGATCGCCACAGGAATACCGATAGGCAGGTTGATGAAGAAAATCCAGTTCCAACTCAGTGTGTCCGTGATGAACCCGCCAAGCGTGGGACCAATTACCGACGAGAGCCCGAAGACAGCGGCCACAAACCCCTGGTACTTGCCGCGATCGGCGGGAGGGAACAGATCGCCGACTGTGACGAAGGCCAGGGCCATCATCGTTCCGCCGCCCAATCCCTGGATGGCACGGAAGGCGATGAGCTGGTTCATGGACTGGCTGAAGCCCGACAGCACGGATCCGACCAGGAACACGACGATGCCGCCTATGTAGAAGACCTTCCTGCCATACATGTCGGAGAGCCGACCGACGATCGGCACCGCCGTAGTTGATGCGACGATGTAGGCGGAGGTGATCCAGGTGAAGCGGTCGAAGCCGCCAAGGTCGGCGACGATACGGGGGATCGCGGTGCCGACGACGGTCTGGTCGAGGGACGCGACAAAGAGGGCAAGCATCAAACCGCCCATCGTCAGAATCGTCTGACGGCGAGGCAGCGACACGAACTCGTCGGCGACGCCCAGGGCGTCGCCGGGAGTGGCCTGGACTTCGTCAGGGGGACGGTTGGAGGCTACGTCGCGCTCCTATACGTTGATGGACGTCAGAGTCGGCGCCGACTCAACTGGACCTGATCGCCTTCAGGACGTGGCCGGCATGGCCCTCTGGCTGCACCTGTTGCCATATCTTCTGCAACTTGCCCTGCTCATCGATGATGAACGTCTTTCGGATCATGCCGATGACCGTCTTCCCATATAGCTGCTTCTCACCCCACGCGCCGTAGGCGGTCGCGACGGCCTTGTCCTCGTCGGCCAGCAAGGGGAAATTCAGATTGAACTTGTTGATGAACTCGGCGTGGGAGCCAAGGTCATCTGCGCTCACGCCGAGAACCACTGCCCCCTCTTCTATGATTTCATCGTGGCTATCTCGGAAGCCGCAAGCCTCCTTGGTACAGCCTGGCGTGTCGTCCTTGGGATAGAAGTAGAGGATCACCTTCTTCCCTCGAAGACCGGACAGGGATACCTCTCCGCCATCGGAGGATGGTAGCGTAAACTCGGGTGCGGCGTCGCCAGGTTGCAAAGTCATTTAGAGCCTCTTCGGTGGGGTTCGGTAATCCTACACGAAGCCGCACTAAAAGTGAACTTTTTTCGCTCACCATGTCGCCAGGCCGCCCTCTCATGGGGAGCCACAACTCTCCCGCTCAGGGTGAGCCGATTCTGGCTCGGGGTGGTCGGGAACTCGCTCAGAATGAGCCTTCTAACCATCGACCCGCGGGCTAAACCGCGGTACGTTGCTGCACCAACTGCAGCGCGCCTACCAAGAATTCCTTGGCGACATGGACCGGAACGGCCATCACTACTTCTGGTCCAGTGATCATCGCGTTGATAGCGACGCGACGTCACGCATCGGCCCCGCCGTCCCAATTTGGGTCCAGCGAACAACGATAACATCGTATCAGTTGTAGAGGAAGGGAGGCAGATAGGGGATATCCCAACATGATGGGTGAGGGAAACCCCGCAGAGTCACCGTTGTACAATGTGGCAGTCTGGCTGCAACGGCCCGCGGGAGGACATATGCTCAAAAAACTTGGTCGAATTACCAGGGCGGCCCGAAACGGGGACGACGAAAATGCGCCGCCTGGTCAGTTCGTCACAGAAAAATTCCCCGTGCTGACCTTCGGCCCGACCCAGAGCATCGACCTCGATAAATGGCGCTTCCGCATCTTCGGCCTGGTCGATGAAGAGGTAACTCTGGACTGGAAGCAGTTCATGGACCTGGAAAAGACCACGCTGGGCGCCGAGTTCCACTGCGTTACACAGTGGAGCCGCCTGCAAAATACCTGGGAGGGCATCGCGTTCACTGAGGTCATGAAGCTGGTCAAACCAGGACCCGGGGCTTCGCATGTCATGGTGCACTGCTACGGTGGCTACACGACAAACATGTCGTTGGAGGTCGCCACCGACAATGACGTGCTGTACGCCTATAAACACGACGGCGCAGCACTTGAGTCCGACCACGGTGGCCCACTGAGGCTGGTGGTGCCAAAACGCTACGGATGGAAGAGCGCCAAGTGGGTCAACGGCATAGAGTTCATGGCAAAAGACGCCCCGGGTTTCTGGGAGGTACGCGGGTACCACATGGAGGGCGATCCCTGGAAAGAGGATCGTTTTTCAGCCTAGAGGACTGGTTCTGGGGCTGCTTCCCGAATCCGATCGCCGACACCGCCCATAGGAGCACCTACCCCGCCCAACCAAACGCGCGCAGCGCCGCTCAACGTAGCGTGCGCAGCACCAGTATCTAGAAGCTGTAGGGGCACCACGGCTTCAGATCTGTCGCAAACATAGCGTCCGCCAGGGCCAGGGCCCCCTCCGACACCTGCTCGACGCGACCGGCATGAGACAGCGTTGTGAATGAGACCGTGCCCAGGTAGGCGGCGGCTAGGTCCGACGCCGATAGTGCCAGATCGGGCTTTGCGTCGGCTGGACGGCACGTGGCGCCCTCAGGCCCTCCATCAAGAACATAGCGGCCATCGTTCCATGGGCAAGATTCGTCGCGCACCTCAAGAACAAGCCGCCCTTCGCTCGCATATGTTCTGCCCGCCAACGCGGCGGGAAGATCCACAAGACGTACCCACAGGCCATCGTACGGAGTGCGCTTCAATTGCCGCGGGTCCGCCATCATCCAGGGCAGAGGATCGTCCACAGGCCGCTGCCCTCCCGCCGTCGAACTGATCAAGTCCACATCGAAGCAAAACCGCCACAGGGCAGCATGGGCCTCGTCCGTCGTCGACATCAGCTCATGTACGCTCAACGTGCTGCCATTGATGCGGTAAGAGACATAGCCGTCAAGATTCCCGCCTGTTCCGTAATATGCCACGTGGAAATAGGCGCTGGCCCCCCCGCGATCCGGAGGGTAATCGGTCACGATCCAGTCCCACACATCGGCAGGCCTCTCGATGGCCCCTGGTCGGAAGGCGGTGGCCCGGCGATACACCTCTGGAAAGGTCCTGCGCATCTGCTCGGGTCCAACAAACTCCAGGCGCCCCGTTGGCTCGTAGGGCGTCGCATACGCCGTGTACGGCCTGTCGACACTCCACCTCTCGTGGACGGTAGCGATACCGTAGCCAAAGCGGCCGTAAATGACACTCTCCGAGGCGGTGAGGGCCGCAAGGGGCTCACCACGCTCCTTACTCCCCTTCAGCTGGTCCACCATCAGGGCGGTCAGGATGCCCCGCCTCCGGTGGGTCGGCGCCACCGTGACGTCGAGAACTCCGGCTGTCGGCAGCTCGCCGCCGGGCACTTTAATGTGAAAAGAGCGCGAGTGCGCCCCCCCAACCATGCTGCCATTATCATAGGCCGCCAGAGAGCGTTCGATCTCCTTCATGGAAGGGCGCCGGGCCATGTCCTCGTCGCTAGGTGGCTGCCCGAAGGCCATCGACGTCGCTCTGATGAACCCCTCGGTCTCTTCAGGCGTGATAGCTCGGATTTCAAGGTCCATTGGTGATCCTCCAGTCGCCCCAAGACGGCTCACACGGGAAGACAATCTGCGGAAAAGGGCGAAAGAAGAGTGTCCAACCCGGCATGCGGCGAAAACAACAGGAAGGGCCCGGAAAAACTAGTGTGCTGGCGGCCTCTCGCCCACTATGCGATCGTAGTAGTCTCCGATGGGCTCCGAGGCACGTCTCAGATCCGATTCGGCTACAGTCATCCTGGACACCAGCTCAGGTTTCTCACGTACGAAGGCCTCCCCGTACATCGTCCCCGCGAACCACCCGACGTTGCCCAGCGAGACTTCCATCCGCCGGCGGGACCAGGCAGGGTAGTGGCCTTGACTGATGTACTTGTCCTCGGCCGCAACTCGCTTCTCGAACCAGTCGGTGATGTCGACTACAAAGTCGAACTCCTCGTTCTGAAAATAGACGCCAGGGTAGTAGACGGTCGCTATGGCATGGGGCGCTTCGGTATCGCCGAAGACGGGATTAGCCGCCTGACTGCGAGCCTCCAGGCTCATGAATGCGGTCTCGTAGTGGTCATCGGTCGCGCCCGATGTCTTCCCTTGGTGGCCGTTCAGGAACGGACTCTGGGTAATCATGATGTGAGGCCGCACATCCAGAATCACCTCCCGGAGGGCCCGCACCGACTCAGGGTACTCGGCTACCTTGAATGGCATCGGGAAGCCAAGGTTCCTGACATCGGTGATGCCAAATATTGCGCAGGCTTCTTCCATCTCCTTTGCCTTGAGGGCGCTGAAATCGCCGGGCTTCTGGTTGACGATGGCGGGGTCGCGCTCCGCCTCCGGCTTCATCAGCTCGTCGTGGAGAGCTTCGTTGTGGGCTGATTCGCCGGTTGTAACACTAACAACCGTGACAGCATCGCCCGATGCCGCATGGATGCCGAGCGTGCCCGAGTACCAGGTAAAGTCGTGTGGGTGGGCGTTGACGCCGAGAACTCGAAGTTTCTGGACCAATGGAACTCCTCCATGCCGCAAAAAGTGACCCGCCATTCGATTAGGCGGTCCGTGCCGGGTTCACGTTTCCAATCCAACGGTTCAAGCGCTCCGCCCCGCCACTGGGCTGGGGCGGAGCAAGCACTTAGTCTGTAGGCGGCCTCTCGCCTACCATGCGCTCGTAGTGGTCGCCTACTGGCTCTGTGGCCCGCCTTAGAGCCGATTCAGCGACGGTAATCCTCGGTACCAGTTCGGTCTTATCGCGCACGAAGCCCTCACCGTACATGGTCCCCGCGAACCAACCGGCATTGCCAAGCGAGACCTCCATCCGCTTCCGGGACCAGGCTGGATAGTGCCCCTGGCTGATGTACTTGTTCTCAGCCGCAACTCGCTTCTCGAACCAGTCGCTGATGTCGACCACGAAGTCGAACTCATCGTTCTGATAATAGACACCGGGGTAGTATATGGCAGCTATCGTGTGTGGGGCCACGGTGTCACCCGGGGTGGCAGTGGCCGCCCGGCTCCGAGCCTCCAGACTCATGAAGGCGGTCTCCTCATGGTCGTCAGGCATCCTGGCCGCCATGCCGTTGCGGGTGGCGGTGTGCGGGCTCTGGGTAATCATGACATGGGGCCTCGTCTCCATGATTACGTCCCGAAGAGCGTCGATCGACTCGGGAAATAACGAGACCCGATAGGGCTGCGAAAAGCCAAGGATTCTGACATCTGTGATGCCGAAAATGGCGCAGGCCTCCTCCAACTCCTTCGCTTTCACAGCGCTGTAGTCCCCGGCCCTCTGGTTGATGATAGCGGGGTCGCGCTCCACCTCCGGCTTCATCAGCTCATCGTGGAGTGCCTCGTTGTGAGTAGCCTCGCCGGTGGTGATACTGACGACCGTAACCTCGTCCCCGGAAGCCGCATGAATCCCGAGCGTGCCAGCGTAGTGAGTGAAATCGTGTGGGTGAGCGTTGACGCTGAGAATACGAAGGTTCTGACCCAATGTAATGCCTCCATGTCGCGAAAAGATGCCCGCAATTCTATGGGCGGCACATGCCCGAGTCAAGGCATCATGCGTGGAGCCAGGAGAATCGTTGACACATGGCCGCACAACTTCTCCACTGCAGCTAATCCAGCCACATCCCGGGGGCCCGTTACTGACGGGTAAACGTCCAGAATCTAAACGTCGGGCAGGGGCGTAGTACGAAGAGTCGCGCACTGCCAAATCGTGACGATGCCGTAGCTATGTTATCTTAGAGCCCTCTATCGGTTTTCACCGCAGACAGCGCCGATGGCGCCGGGTCGAACTTGTGCGCAAATTGCTAAGCGCACTCCGTGCCCGTCTGCGACAACATTAGGGCTCCTAGTGAGGCCCGGCAATGCCCCCGCTCTCTCTGTCGAGACTAGTTTTCAAACGGTTTGCGGATGACTGGCCACTCCTGGCAAGCATCTTCGCCGGTATCTTGATCGCGACGACCCTGGCCGCTGCGGCGCCCGTCTACGTCTCCGCCCTGGAACGCCTCGGGCTCAACCTGGCGATCGACCGGCTCGATCCACCATTCTCGAACATCAGCGTGTTCCTCTCCAACATTCAACTGACCGAGGAGAGGCTGAGCGACACTGAGACCGCCCTGGTTGAGGCAGCCGACGGCACGGTAGCGTCGATCTTTGAGAGCCGTCAACGATTCCTGCTCGTCGACACCTACGACACGGCCATGCCGGGTACGAGGCTACCCCCGGCCTCGGTAGGACTAGGCCCCTGCTGTCGCTCCTACTTCCGCTCCTTAACCAACCTGGAAAGCCACGTCACGTTTCTCGAAGGCGGGATGGCAGGCGACCAGGTATCCGAAAAGCAGGGCCGTCCGCTGATCGAAGCGATCATCAGCATCAACACATCCAGGCTCTTCCAACTTGCGGTCGGGGAGGTGCTCACAGTCACCCCAGTCCTAGGGGTCGAACCCATCTACGTGCGCATTTCTGGCATCGTGGAGGCAACCAACTCGACCGAAGACTACTGGCCGCTGCCGCCCTACATTCTCCTCGATCCCCCCAACGAAGAGGAAAACGAGTCGCTTGGGGAGGAAGCCGCCGAGCCCAGAGTGCCCCCAGCGCCACTCTATGCCACTCAGAGAGCCCTGGTGGATGCCGTTGGCGCCACCTACCCCACGACCCTGATCGACTCAGTGTGGATTGTCCTTGTCGATACCGAGGTATTCAAGGAGTGGGATCTCGCTGACGCACGACAACGCCTAGACGATTTCGGCGACAACATGGCCAGAGCGATCCCCGGCTCGGGTGTCTCCACACGGCTGAGGCAGACCCTGAACGACTTCGAGAGTACGAGCTTTTTCTCCAGAGTGCCTCTACTGTTGCTCCTGGCCATCGTCCTCGTGACCGTCTTTTTCTACCTGGCCATGATCGTCTCGTACCTCGTCCACAACCGGGCAAAAGACTCAGCGCTACTACGGACCAGGGGCATCGGCATGAGACAGCTCGTCCGGCTCTACCTGCTGGAAGGCCTGCTGATGACCAGCGTAGCAGTCGTGGTCGCGCCATTCCTGGCATTCGGCATAGTGGCCACGGCGGGGAAGGTACTATACCTGCGGGCCGCAACCGGGGGCGAGTTCCTGCCCCTGGATCTGGGCCCTGTGCCCTTCATCGTCGCTGGGGGCGCTGGCCTACTTTGTCTCTCAATCGTGGTGATGCCCGGGTTAATAGGCGCCCGCGGCGCACTACTGGCCCACAAGCTCCGAATCGGGCGCCCGCCGACGGTGCCAATGTGGCAGCGCTACAACCTGGACATCGGCGTGCTGGTCCTGGGGGGAGTGGTGTTCTGGGAGCTGCAAAGCCGAGGACACCTGATCTCGGGCGGCCTGTTCAGTGAGCCAGGTGTCAACGAACCGCTGCTGTTTGCTCCCGTCCTGTTCTTGATGATGGTTGGGCTGCTCTTCATGCGCTTGTTTCCTCTCACAATACGCTTCCTCGGCGGCGAATCATCCACACTGGTCCACCTGACGGTAACCGCGTCCGTCGTTTCGTTCTCGGCAGTCATCGTATGGGTAGACGTCCTCGATCACCGCTTGCTGGATTGGATAGCCCCAGTCTCGCTCGCGCTGGCCATAGGAGGTGCGTACTGGGCGACAGACCGCGCACGGCCGTTGCTTTGGCGTATCAGCGGCCTGGTGTTGCAGGCTGCCCTCGTAGCCACGCTGATGGCCCTGGAACGGCCCGGGCCCGGAGGCCCGGCGTTCTTCCCAGCCGTCGGGCTGATGGTCATCGTGCCAGCCCAAATCGCCTTCATCGCTCTCCGGAGGCTCACCAGAGTCGCACCCGTCTGGCTCTCAGTTGGGCTTTGGCACATGGCCCGCAACCCTCTGCAATACACCTCTCTGGTGCTTCTCCTAGTACTCGTGACAGGTGTTGGAGTCCTGGCGACCACCGTCGGCGGCACTCTGAAGCGCAACGTCGAGGATCGCATCTCCTACGCGACCGCCGCGGACGTCAGGGTCGCTGGAATCACCACCTTTTCCATGGAGAGCATAGCCGCGGAGGAACAGCGATTCCTATCGGCCCTCCCCGGCGCCACGGGAGTTTCACTGGCGCTGCGACAGGAGACGCGGGCAGCAGCCGCGCCCGCCGAAATCCTCGCGATCGATTCGCTGGAATTTCCCTACATCACCTGGTACCGAGAGGACTTCTCCGACCTGTCGATCACCGCAGTAATGGGGGACCTGAGGTCCAGCGCACGGATCGAACGGCTGGAGATCCCGGCGGAGTCCTCGAGCATAGGGGTCTGGGTGAATCCTCGCGAGGAGATCCCGAACACCTCGATGTGGTTCATATTGGAGGAGAGCAATGGCCGTCTGAGTTCTCTACCCGCAGGGATAGTCGGGGCGCCGGGATGGCAGCTCTTGGAGGTTCAGATACCCGGATGGATGCGGCACCCCGTGGACCTGGTGTCGATCCAACTCTTCGAGGCAGGCGCAGGAGAGGTTACTACCGCCGGCCAGATGATGATCGACGACATTCACACCCGGGTCGGTGAGGCGCAGCGGGTACACATCCTCGATGGATTCGAGGAGCAACACAGATGGATGCCTATCGTCACATCTACCCTGTCGCCAGACCGCATTACATCCACTGGCCGGGCGGCCCATAGTGGACGTCGGACGGGAGTGTTCACATTTGGCACAGAGAACCAGGATGGCGTGCGGGGCTTTTACCAAAGCCCCACCGGCGGGCCGCTCCCCGTCGTAATCAGCGCCGCCCTGGCAGAGGCCACGGCGTTCGGGATCGACGACGTGATCGTCGTCCCAGTCTCGGAAAGAAACGTCCCGATGGTCGTACGCGGAGTGATCGACTACTTTCCGACCATGGCGCCAACCGGCGGAAGATTCATTCTGGCAGACCTCAAGAGCCTGCTCGGCCACGTAAACGTGATGAGCAATATGATCGCGGCGACTCCGAACGAGCTCTTCGTCACACAGTCGCCAATCGCATACGATGCCGTCAGAGACGCCCTCGACCGCGTTTTCCGCTTCTCGGGTCGTGTCATGGACCGAACGGACATGCTGGAATCCTCCCGTCTCGACCCCCTCGCGACATCAGGCTGGAATTCGATGGTGCTTGTAGCGCTGCTGACCGTAATCGTGGCTGCGGGCCTGGGATACGCCACCTACCTCCTGTTGTTTGCGAGTAGGAGCCGGAGCGAGATCGGTTTCCTGAAATCCATGGGACTATCTCGCCAACAACTGACGTGGCTACTGGCCTTCGAGCACCTAGCGATCGCCGTGACAGGTCTTATCCTCGGCACGTGGGCCGGCTTTCGCACGACGAACATGATGGTCTCATCTGTGGCAGTCTCCGAGACAGGAGAGCGATCGGTGCCGCCGTTCGTCCTGATCACAGACTGGACGCTAATGCTGCCGACCTACGGATTGCTACTGGGCATATTCGTTGTCGCCGTGGCGTTATTGACCTTCAACGCCAGACGCCTGGGCCTGCACGCCATTGAGCGCGTGGAAGAGACCTAAGCGACCTTCTCCAACCTTCGAGGGAGAGGATTGAGGTGAGGATCCTAGTCTTGGCCCGTTTCCTCTGACCCCGTCTCAACGCCGTAGCGCTCCAACAACTCGAGATACTCGTCGTAGTTAGAGATCGTCGCCACAGCCTTCAGGAAGCCCCCGACTCCAGGAAAGCGCTGCCGCAGCTCCGCGAGCTGAGCGCCGATAGGGCTAACGGACGCGGCGCTGGAGGCGTAGGACCCGTAGAAGGCAAAATAGGCCTGGTTTAGCTTTCTAAGCCCAAATCCCCGCAGCCTCAGAAACCACCACCGCTCCTTGAGATACTGTTCGGCCTCAACAATCTTGCCCTCGTCAAGAAGCTCCTCGGTTCGCTGCCTGGTCTCGCGCATCTCACGGGTAAACTCCGGGTTGCGCTCCTCAACGGACAGATAGCGGCTCTCCGACTCATTGAGATCCCCGCCCATACGAGCAAATACAGTGTCCCCCAGCTCGCGGCCTGCCATGTCGGCCGCCGTCTCATTGATCGCTAGCATCTCCGAGGAGCTGCGGTAGTGGCGTCCTAGCGAGTGGAACGTGAAGTACTGGTGTAGCCACTCGTGGGCGGCTAGTCGGCTGATCGACCGCAACTCACGGATGTCATTCACGAGCGAGGGGTAGGTGGCAATCCCGCCCAGATCGGCCACAAGTGAGGACAGATCATAGCGTTCAAGCAGCTCCGTCTCCAGACGATCCCGCTCCATCGGTGGCACATCCGCATGTAATAACACAGTCTCGGTTAGCTCGATACGGTCTCGTGGCGAAACTATAAGCACCGTGGGTGGGCGGTCGAATCGCAGGTCAACCGGTGGGAATAAGAACCCAAGCATGGAAGTCAGGTTCTCCTCAATGAGCACCTCGCTTAGCTCCGACTCGATTGCCCCCTCGGCGTCCGCCCTCGCGGCCTCCTTCTCAGCAGTCAACTCGTCCAGATAGTCGGTCGACCTCTCTGACCTATCCCTGATGCTTCCGGTGGACAGCGTTGAGCTGCTGCGGAACGCCAGGCCCTCAAGTCGGTCCTTTTCCTTGCGCACCATCCTGGCAAGCTGCAGGTAGCGGTCCAGACTGGCCAGACGCTCCTCCCGAGAAGGGTCGCTGCCTGGCAAGGCGCTCAACAGTAGCTGGTACCACTTGTACGGGACGTTCATCACCTCCCAGCCGGCCAACGAGAAGAGATACTCAGAGGCAATCGTTTTGGCAGGCGACAGCCGAAAGGTGTCGGTCTGGGGCAGCATGATGAAGACCGCGAGCAGACCCAGGACAGTGCTTCTCGTGAACAAGAATCCTAGCCTGGGTCTTCGCCATAGGGACCGCACGAATCCTCCTCAACCTGTGGTCGTCTTGGTTCTCATAAATGCGAACCGATGCGTACCAAAGATGCCTACCTACGAGAACGTTGTGTAGCTCCTAGCTAATCCACTACACTATTCCAGGAAGTGTAGCATCAGGCAAGCAGGCGAAATAGTCGTCGACCCTCGCACGGAGTAGCATACTTGTCTTCTCCAACCGATTTTATTCGTAGCATCGTCGAAGAGGACCTCGAGGCCAACAAGAATGGCGGCCGCGTGATGACGCGCTTCCCGCCGGAGCCCAACGGCTACCTCCATATCGGCCACGCTCAGGCCACTGCAATCGACTTCGGCATCGCCTCGGAGTACGGCGGCGTCTGCAACCTACGGTTTGACGACACAAATCCTACGAAGGAGAACGTGGAGTACGTCAAATCGATCGAGGAGGATCTGCGCTGGCTCGGCCACGACTGGGGAAGTCAAGCTTACTATAGCTCGGACTACTTCGACGATCTGTACGGGTTTGCGAAAAAGCTGATAGACAAGGGCAAGGCCTACGTCTGCGATCTGAGCCCTGCCGAAATCAAAGAGTATCGGGGCACACTAACCGAGCCGGGCAAGGATAGCCCCTACCGTGACCGGAGTGTCGAAGAGAACCTCGACCTGTTCACCAGGATGCGTGCAGGTGAGTTCGAACAGGGCTCTCGGGTCTTACGCGCCAAGATTGACATGGCGTCACCGAACCTAAATCTACGTGACCCCGTCATCTACCGCATCCTCTATGCGACCCACCACCGGACCGGCGACGACTGGCCGATCTACCCGACATACGACTTTGCCCAGGGCCAGTCCGACTCCATCGAAGGCGTGACCCATTCGATCTGCACACTGGAGTTCGAAGACCACCGGCCTCTGTACGATTGGCTGCTGGATGAGCTGGAAGTGCACCACCCCCAGCAGATCGAGTTCGCTCGCCTGAACCTGACCTACACAATGATGAGCAAGCGCAAGCTGCTGTCCCTGGTGGAGGACGGCCATGTCACAGGTTGGAGCGACCCGCGGATGCCGACCATCTCGGCGATGCGGCGGCGTGGCTACACGCCAGAGGCCGTCAACAACTTCTCCCGTAGTGTCGGAGTGGTCAAAAGAAACCACACGGCAGAGATCCAGCTTCTCGAGCACTTCGTCCGTGAAGACCTGAACCGGCGGGCACAGAGGGTCCTGGGTGTTCTCCGTCCTCTCAAGGTGGTTATCGAGAACTATCCTGAGGGCCAGACCGAGGAGATGGAGGCGGTAAACAATCCTGAGGACCCGTCGATGGGCTCACGAACGGTACCGTTCTCTCGAGAGCTATACATCGAACGCGACGACTTCATGGAGGATCCGCCCAAGAAGTTCTATAGGCTGGCGCCTGGACGTGAGGTACGCCTGAGGTATGGCTACTTCATCACGTGCCAGAGCGTAGTCAAGGACGAGCACACGGGCGAGATCGTCGAAGTCAGGTGCACCTATGACCCCGAGACTCGGGGAGGGCAGGCGCCGGACGGACGCAGAGTCCGCGGCACCATCCACTGGGTCTCGGCGGAGCATGCCGTGACCGCTGAGGTTCGCCTATACGATCGGATGTTCACAGACGAACGGCCCGATGCCGCAGACGATTACAACTCGGTCCTGAACCCGGAATCCCTCGTCACCTTGAACTCTTGCAGGTTGGAGCCAGGATTGGCCGACGCGACTCCCGAAGCCCGCTACCAGTTCGAGCGACTCGGCTACTTCTACGTCGATTCCGTGGACTCGAAGCCCGGCGCACTGGTATTCAACCGCACGGTTTCCCTGAAAGATAGCTGGGCCAAGGCTCAGAAGGCGGGCCGATAGACAGGATGTCGCTGTCGGGCACGGACTGAACGGAGGACCCGGAAAATGGACGCGAGCGTCCAAGAAGAGCGTAGAGAGCCTGATCACAGCCTTCGACAACCACGGCTGCGGCCTCGGCCTCGATATGCAGGCCCAGAAACTAATGGGGCAACTCCTGTATACCGTGGACAACCTGACACGCGAACGGGATCAGCTCATTGAGCGCCTGAACGCGGACGGCTGACGTGGAACACCTAGTTGGGCGTTTGACCCCGCAAATGCCCGAGCCCTGCTAGGAACGCCATGAGCGCCTCATTCACCTCTTCCGGGCGCTCAAGCTGCACGAAGTGACCTACCTCATCCACCGTGATCAGGCTCGCGCCGGGAATCAGCTGCGATAGCTCGACCGACCTATCCACAGGCGTTGATGCGTCCCCGAGAGCGCCTATGACAAGCGTGGGCACATCCAGCGCCGATAGTTCTTCTCTTACGTCCATGTCAGCGTATGCGTCCACCAGCTTCATAGCCACGTGCTCTGGTGTACGTAACATGCGGTCCTCCACCCACAACACCAGATCCGGCTCCGAATCGGGAGTGAACCACGATGCCGAGTAGCGCAGGAAGGCGCTCCGAAAGCCTTCCCCGGGAGATGCCGACGCTATCTGCCTTGATACCAGAACCTTTTCAGGGTCGGCAGCGGTCGTAGCCACCAATACAAGGCCCGCCAGGTCGTCGGGATGGTCTAGTGCGTAGCGCTGTGCAACCATTCCTCCCATGGAGTGGCCCACCAGCACGAACGGAGCTGCCCCCAGGTCATGGCATACAGAGTGAATGTCCCCAGCCAGCCGGGCCAAAGAGTAGTCGTCCTCAGGCACAGACGACGCGCCGTGCCCGCGGAGGTCGGGCGCTAGTACTCGGCAGACGCCGGAAAGCGCCTCAATCTGGTTGCGCCAGAAGCTGCGATCGCACGCCCATCCGTGAACCAGAACAACAGCCGGACCGTCGCCAGCCTCGGTGTAGGCCATGCCGGTAGTCTTGTGGACGCCTTCTGCGATCAAGTCTTGGGACTCCCCTCAGCGCAAGACATCGACCCAAACCAGGGCATATCACCCCAACCGTCCGCAAAGGCACGGGGAATGGGGTGCCTTCATGCCCTGAGGTGAGTGTAACCCCACAAATACTTCGTCGGGGGCGTCCTCAGCATTACAGGTAGAGACCCATCCCACCGGGAAAAGACCCAAACAAACCTTCCCAGGCATATCCCACACCCTCAAAAAGCGCTTGTGACGCCTAAACGAAGTGTGCGGTGGCACGACCGAGGCTGCCGAGGTCGATCTCGACCAGGTCGCCCCGTTCCACCCATTTTGTCTCAACGAGGCTACCGAGTAGAACAAACTCCCCCGCCCGTAAGGACTTGCCGCGTTGCGCCATCAAGTTTGCAAGCCATGCAAGCGCCGAAAGAGGCTGATCTAGTATCGCCGAGCCCTTGCCGCTGCCCACAAGCTCACCGTTTATCGTCATCGAGCCCTCAACGTCGGACAGATCCAACTCCCGCCAATTCTGCGCATCATCGCCAAGAACACAACCGGCGCCGAAAAAATCATCCGCGATCAGGGACGGGGTATCAATCGCCTTGTAGTCGACCCAACGGTCATCGACGATCTCAATTGCGGGAGTGACTGCCTCAACAGCATCAGCCACGGAAACAGCATCGAAAGGGGCGTCATCAGGAATAAGGTCCGCTCCTAGCCGCACGGCCAGTTCGCACTCTACACCAGGATGTAGCAGTTCATCAAAGGAAAACACGCCGTCTCGACGACGTTCCGTCGGCTCAAATACCCCCCCGGCGCAGGGAGTGTCGATTCCCAGGTAGCTCTGCATGATCAGCGTGGTACAGCCTATTTTGTGACCAGACACAGCCCCTGCGCCCGCCTCACTGAGCCGTTCATGGAGCGCATCCTGTACGACATAGGCCGAGAGTTCATTCCCAGGGGTGAGCTCCGAACCGAGGCTTTCCAAGCGGACGCGGTCCAGCCT
Source organism: uncultured Chloroflexota bacterium (assembly GCA_913030785.1). Lineage (GTDB taxonomy): Bacteria > Chloroflexota > Dehalococcoidia > Lucifugimonadales > CAJWER01 > CAJWER01. The sequence goes on from CAJWER010000002.1 coordinate 36,468, forward strand.
GGCGCTAGCCAGATATCGAGCCGCGGCGTTGGTGGTTTCTGAATACATGGCACACTCCCGCGTGGCGTGATCTTCGGCTGGGGATGACATCAGAGGCTACAAGAACCGAAACCCAGCCGACGTGAATCTGGTGAAGCCATCGATAGGGTCTTGGAGAACAGAAACATGCAAGCAGGAGTGCCACACGGCACGAACGACTCGTTAATTTTTTGGGAACACCACAGAGGCGCTACCAATATTGCTCACTCGAATCCTATGGACGGCGGCGGATTCTGCGATACCCCGCGATCAAACCTATCGGGCCTAGCAATAGCAGCACATTCATCGCTCCAGTCCCTGCGGACACGTCCAAGAACGGAACACACGCGAATCCGCCTCCATCTTCTTCTGGCGTGACCGTAGGTGAAGCCTGGATGGCAATCGACGTTGGAGACGGAATCTGCGTGGGAATCTGCGTGGGAATCTGCGTGGGAATCTGCGTGGGTATCTCCGTGGGTATCTCCGTGGGTATCT
>CAJWER010000003.1 GCA_913030785.1 uncultured Chloroflexota bacterium
CTCTGTGCCCATGCCGAAATCGCCAAGCCGCATCACTGCGCCCTGGCCGAATTCGCGGTCGATCTGGCCCATCGCCAGCTCCAGAGCCTTCGCCTTCTGTGTGCTCATCTGGTTCCCTTCAGTATTTGCGATGTCGGATTGTGGATGAACGCGCGAATTGTAGCACGTATGTTTCTAATTTACAACAGCATCTGTGCGTTGGGCGCGTCCAACTCGCGTGCATGCTCGAAGCCCTTCCGGTTACAATTTAACAGGGTCAACCGGATAGCCCTGTCCAGCCAACGAACCGTACCAAAATCACCCGACCCGTAGAGGTAGACGACCCTATGCCAACAGGCCTCTCCGTCATCATAGCTGCCCCTTCCGAAGACACAAAGCCCCTCGCTGACGCCGTGCAGCGGGCAGGCGGCTCACCACTGGCTCTATCGCAAGACTCCCTGCACTCCGATCGGAACGCCCTCGTCGGGGGCCATGCCCTCGTGCTCGCCGAAGATGGCGACCCTGGCCATGTCGCGCTGGCGAAGGCAGCACTTGAGATGGACATGCCGCTGCTGGCAATCGGTGATGGGCTCCATACCCTCAATCTTGCCCTCGGAGGCGCGCCGGCTGCCCCGGTCGAGGGGCATGGTCCCGAGGGCGATAGCTCCTCCTACCACCGCATCTACATCGCCCCAGGATCGAAGCTGGCTGCGGTGGTTGGCTCCGGTGGGTTCGTGAGGGTGAACAGCCGCCACGATTTGAGCGTAAACGAGATCGGTAAGTCGCCGTATCTGCTGGCGTCCGCATACTCCCTGGAAGACGGCAAGATCGAGGCCCTCGAGAGCCCCGACCACGGCTGGATAATCGGCGTGCAGTTCAGGCCGGAGCGACGCCTGGAGATACCGCCCCACTTTGACCGCCTATTCCAGAGCCTAGTCGAGCGTGGCGAGCGCAACGCCGTAGACTGATATCGGTCCTAAAGAACCCGGGCGGGTTCCATTTTGAATCTTGCTGTCCGCGTCAACCGCCGCTCTGAACCGTCTCCGTCGCGTACCCCTTAGTCAGGTCGATCAGCGACAGCACAAATTTCCGGTCGCTCTCTGAGATCTGGAACAGATCGACGGCCACACTCAGCGTAACGGTGCCGCCGCTCTCCAGGCTCACAACAGTCTGGTTCGCACTCCCCCCGGGGACGGATGCGGCAGGAGTGGCGGCGACCGGTCTAGGGTCCGTCGATGTCGCCTGAGTTCGCCTGGCCTCGACCCGGTCCTGTGGGGGTGGGGCAGGCTGGCGAGCGGGCCGTCCCTTCGCCATCTTTCGGACTCCATTGGACATCGGCAAGTCCGCCTCTTTCGCGGCGCTCACGAAGAAAGAGATGGCCTTGCGGAGCGTGTGGCCGTCCACTGGGTAGGCTCGGAACCAGCCGCGGACCATCGCAGGTGTGGCACGTGGCAGCTCGTCGAATGGCACGGCGGTGTATGAGTCATGGAGAAGCTCGGCGAGTAGGAATCTCCACTCTGCGGTGGTTGCCTCTGCCATGCGCTCCATGCCCTGCTGCGGCTGCTCCCGATCGAGGAGGCCAAGGAAGCGGAGCGCAGCCACGAGCTGTGTGCCGGTGCTGCCACTAAACTTGGATTCCCAGAAAGATCTGTCGAATCTAAGTGGCACGCCTTCGTCGCCAAGCCATTCTCGCAGTGTCCTGAAGGTGCTAAAGCTGACGTAGGGCGGTGGCATAGCCACGTCCACTCTCTGTTCCATTCGAACCCCCGTGCACGTGGTGTTTATGCGGCCTTTGGGCCGACGCGACCGACGTCAAAGGCCGTGCCACAACGATTCTACCACCATGTGTTCCGTAATGCCACAAACAAATGGCACAGCGACGGACAAAACTTGAAACAGGGTTGTGGCATCTATAAACTTGTACCGTGTTGGCTGCAATGCCAATACCCCCCAACGGTACTCCGACACTCTGCTGAGAGGTGCTCGGAGTGCCCCCAACAGCGCCCCGGGGAGGGTCACCAAGGCCATTCCCGGGGCGGTTAACGAAAACCGCTGAATTGTGCGTACGTGTCTTGGCCAAGTATCGGAAAACAACCAGATAGTGATATAATATTAGGACCAACTACCGGTCCGCCAGGACCGGTCTGCAACGTTATTCCGCAACGCGAACAAGACACCCTCAGGAGCCATAGATGGTAACGAAGACGGAGTTCGGCTTCATACGCCCCAAGCTGCTCGAAGAGGAGATGCGCAGTTCGTATCTCGAGTATGCGATGAGCGTCATCGTCGCAAGGGCCCTGCCGGACGTCCGTGACGGCCTGAAGCCGGTGCAGCGAAGAATCCTCTACTCGATGCATGGGCTGGGAATGAGACCCAACTCGTCGTATAAGAAGAGCGCCCGTCTCGTCGGCGAGGTCATGGGCAAGTACCACCCCCACGGCGACAGCGCGATCTACGATGCAATGGTCCGAATGGCCCAGCCATTCTCCCTGAGAGCCCCGCTCGTGGACGGCCAGGGAAACTTCGGCAGCGTCGACAATGACCCACCCGCGGCCATGCGTTATACCGAGGCCCGGTTGAGCCGCGTTGCCGAAGAGGTCCTGGCGAATCTCGACCAGGAAACCGTCGACTTCGTCGATAACTTTGACAGCAGCCTGCGCGAGCCCTCTGTCATGCCCGCCAGGCTCCCCAATATGCTGCTAAACGGCGCCTCGGGAATCGCCGTGGGCATGGCCACCAATATCCCTCCGCAAAACCTCTCAGAACTCTGCGACGCCATTTACTTGCTCCTCAGAAATCCCGAGGCCACCGTCGACCAGCTCATGAAGCGCATCAAGGGCCCCGACTTTCCCACCGGCGGGACCATCATGGGCACCGACGGCATCCGCAGCGCATACGAGACCGGCAGAGGCCAAATCATCGTCCGTGCCGTGGCCGGGATTGAGGAGATGAAGCGGTCCAGCAGGATGCAGATCGTGGTCACGGAGCTTCCGTACCAGGTCAATAAGGCAACCCTTATCGAGAAGATCGCCGGCCTGGTCAAGACCAAACGACTGGAAGGAATCTCGGAGCTTCGTGACGAGTCTGACCGGAAGGGCATGCGCATCGTAATGGAGTTGCGGTCCGGGGCACAGAGCCTCGTGATTCTCAACAACCTGTACAAGTTCACGGCGATGCAAAGCTCCTTCTCCGCCAATATGCTCGCCATCGTCGACGGGACGCCCAAGGTTGTCTCCCTCGCGACGGCGCTGCTGGAGTTCATCAAGTTCAGGCGCGAGGTCATCACCCGGCGTTCCCGCTTCGAGCTCAAGAAAGCCAAGGGCAGAGCCCACATCCTCGAAGGCTTGCGTATAGCCCTGGCCAACCTGGACGCCATCATCGCACTCATCCGAGGCGCCGAAGATTCGGACGCCGCCCGGACTAGCCTGATGCAGTGGTACAGCCTGGACGAGGCCCAGGCCAAGGCGATCCTGGACATGCAGCTACGTCGCATCGCCGCCCTTGAGCGCGAGCGCATCGAGAACGAGTACAACGAGCTACAAACGCTCATTCGTGAGCTCGAGGAGTTACTGGCGAGTCCTGAGAAAATTGATGCCGAAATCAAAAAAGAAACTCAGACGCTGAAGAGGCAGCATGGCGAGGATCGGCGCACTGAAATCGGACCACCCCTCCAGGAGTTCAGGCGTGAGGAGCTTGAGCCCCACGAGCAGGTCGTCGTCACCCTTAGCAAGGGCGGCTACATCAAGCGCATCCTGGCCAGCACATATCGCAACCAGCACCGCGGAGGCAAGGGCGTCAGCAGCATGCGGACACGCGATGACGACCCGGTGCGCCACATCATCGTGGGTGACTCCCACGATATGCTGCTTTTCTTTACAAATACAGGGCGCGTGCTTGCCCTCAGGTCCTTTGAGCTCAGGAGCGACACGTCCAGGAACACCCGGGGTGTCCCTGTCGTGAACGTCATACCCCTCGCCGACCGAGAGCGTGTGAATGCCATCGTCGGCGTCCGCACCCTCCACAGGGAGGATCTGTTCCTGGTCATGGCCACCCGCCAGGGCGCCGTCAAGCGTGTAGCCCTGGAGGCCATTGCCAACATCCGTCGTGCCGGGCTTATCATCATGAACCTGAAACCCAAGGATGATCTCGTTACCGCCCGGCTCACCGGCGAAGACGACGACATCATGATGGTTACCGAGCAGGGCATGTCCATTCGATTCCCGGTCTCCGCGGTATCTCCCAGGCTCAGAGGCGCCGGAGGTGTCAGGGGAATGACGCTGCGCGAGAAAGACCGGATCGTAGGCATGGACATCGCCGTTTCCAACAGCAAGCTTCTGGTCATCAGCAGGAAGGGCTTCGGCAAGCTCACCGACCTGAAGCGGTACCGAATACAGGGCAGGGGTGGATCGGGCATCAAGACCCTCAACATCACGCGGAAGACAGGCAATGTAGCCGCCGCCCAGGTCATCGCCGACAGCGACGAGGTATACCTGGTGTCCGAAAAGGCCCAAGTGCTGCGTACCAGCCTGTCGGAAATTCGCAGCACCGGCCGGGCGACCCAGGGCGTTACGATATTCAGGATGGATGCGGGCGACAACGTCGCTTCGATCGCGTGTGTCGAGCACTTCGAAGATACGCAGGCCACCCTCGACATTTCGCCACCCGCCGCCACCGGCACAAGCAACGGTAGCGCTCCCACCAAGGGAGCATAGCCCGGAGTCAGGCGCCTAACCAGCGTAGACGAGCGGACGGACAGACCTCGCGAGGTCTGTCCGTTTTTGCGTATGATCGCTGGAGGCCGCACCGCTCACCGACCACGGCGCACCTAACAAATGCGACACTATGCGATAAAATTAGACACTTTTCCCTGCCCCCAGGTGGGCGCGAACGTTAACCAATCCAAAAGTCCCCCACCGTCGTTCTACCCACTGAGGAGCGCCAACTTGACCCTTTCCATACTACGATTAATCAGATTTCTTACTATCGCGATCCTGCCGGTGGCCATCGCCTGTGGCGGGTCTTCGGACTCGGCTGACACCCCCGCTGTGGCTTCGCAGCAGCTCACGGTCGCGGCTGTGACCCCCGAGCCGACTGCCACGGCTGTACCCGAGCCTTCGGCGACCGCCACGGCCGAGCCCGTCCGCAGCGTACTGGATGAAGGTCCTCTAAAGGATCGGGTCGCCAGGTTCTCGGACGAAGCATGGAACTTCCTGGTCGATCTGAGCGAGAACTACAGCCCGCGTGAGACGGCGACCGACGAGGAGGCGGAAGCGGCATTCTTCATACTGGATCGTTTTGTGGATATCGGCTATCAAGCAGGCCTACAGCTCTTCGATTTCCAGCTCGTCGACGACGAAGTCGAGCCGCTGACTGTGGTGATGGATGCCCCCCCAGCGGTGCAGGGAATGCCACTGTCGCGTTCTGTCGAGGGGGTTGTTACAGGGCCACTGATCAAAGTCGGCTTTGCCCTGCCTGAGGATATCCCCGTGGACGGCCTTGCCGGAAAGGTTGCCTTCATACAACGCGGAGAGATTACATTCGAGGAGAAGGTGATCAGGGTCCAGGAGGCGGGCGCCATCGCCGCAATTATCTACAACAACCTTCCGGGCCCCTTCCGCGGTTCCATGATTACCGAGTCCACCATACCGGCGGTAACAGCGTTGCAGGAAAGTGGCGTCTTGCTGTCGGATCTGATGGATACTGGTGAGGTCGAGGTCACCATCTCCGTGGTGATAGAGACCTTCAGCTCTCGAAACGTGATCGCCGAAAAGCCCGGTACCGACCCCGAAGCGGGAACCGTCGTCATCGGAGCCCACTTCGACACAGTGGCCGGTGTTCAGGGCGCCAACGACAATGGCTCGGGCGTGGCCGTCTTGATGACCCTGGCCCAGGAAATATTCGAAAGCTCATTCCCGTTCGACCTGCAGATTGTTGCATTCGGCTCTGAGGAGGCGGGGCTGCGTGGGAGTCGCTTCTACGTAACCTCCCTATCCGTGGAGGAGCAGGACGATCTCATGGCGATGCTCAATTTCGATGTGTCCGGCACCGGCGACTTTGTCGAGCTTCAGGGCGATCCTGGAATGTCCCTCCGGGTCCGCAACTACGGTGAGGTCAACAGAATTCGGGTAATTCGCGGCAACCTCGACACCGGTGGGAGCGATCATGAGTCCTTCGAAGTTCACGACGTGCCTGTCCTATTCTTCTTCGGAAACGACATATCCCGCATCCACACGACTGAAGATACGACAGATTTCATCAACCCCGAACTGCTGGGGACCACAGTCGCCCTGGGCAAGTTTGCCCTGGATGACCTCGCTGCAGGGCAGTAATGTCTTCGGACGGACACACCTAGAGGTGCTGGCTGCCTCACAGTAGGTCGGTGGCGAGGACTAGTTCCGTCTCGTTCCTGGGTGGGTGTGCAGATGGGTGCCGCCCCTAGCGGGTAGTGTGAGGGTGTGCCTCACACTACCCGCTACTGCTTGCTTTCATCAATGAGAGGGTGCAGGCGCGCCTGCCTGTCTTGACCCCTTCGTGGGACGGCCCATAGAATCATAGGTAAGCTAGGCGGTTTCAGCCCCCACGTGACGGAGGGACCTGTGTTCGAAAACCTGTCTGACAAGTTAAATGGCGTGTTCCGGAGCCTTGGCAACAAAGGCCGACTGACGGAAAAAGACGTCGACGCTGCACTACGCGAGATTCGACTCGCGCTGCTTGAGGCCGATGTCAACTTCAAGGTTGCCAAGAGCTTTGTGGCGCGTATTCGTGAGCGGGCCCTGGAAGAGAACGTACTCCAGAGCCTCAGCCCGGGCCAGCAGGTCATCAAGATCACCGCCGAGGAGATGGCGACCCTCCTCGGCGGTGGTGTCCAAAAACTGACAGCCGGTCCGCAGCCGCCATCCGTGATTCTGATGATCGGCCTGAACGGCTCAGGCAAGACGACGACGTCCGCAAAGCTCGCCCGACACCTGAAGGGGACGGGCAAGACACCATTGCTGGTCGCCGCCGATCTCCACCGCCCTGCTGCCATTCAGCAGCTAACCACCCTCGGAGGCCAGATTGATGTCGAGGTCTACTCCGAGGCGGGCGCATCTGACGTGGTGGCTGTGGCGCGGCAGGGTGTACGTCGGGCAGCCGAAGTGGGTGCTGCCTGGGCCATCGTAGACACGGCCGGTCGATTCCAGATAGACGATGATCTGATGTCCGAGTTGGAGGAGATAAAGAAGGCAGTCTCGCCAGCCGAGACGCTGCTGGTCGTAGACGCCATGACCGGTCAGGATGCGGTGAACGCCGCCACCGATTTCGACGAGCGGATCGGTGTTACTGGACTGGTGCTTTCAAAACTGGATGGCGACGCACGCGGTGGCGCGGCCCTATCGGTTGTATCGGTGACTGGGGTGCCCATCAAGTTCCTTGGCACGGGAGAGCGCGTCGACGCCCTGGAGGAGTTCTTTCCGGACAGGCTGGCCTCACGGATACTCGGGATGGGCGACATGCTCACCCTGATCGAAAAGGCCCAGGACAATTTTGACGAGGACGAGGCCATCAAGCTCGAGAAGAAGGTCCGCCAGGCAACCTTCGATCTCGATGACTTTCTTGGTCAGTTGCAGCAGCTCAAGAAGATGGGCTCTATAGGGCAAATTATGGACATGATACCGGGCATGTCATCCGTCAAGAAGAAGCTGCCCACCGGGGAGATCGACGACAATCAGATAGTGAAAATCGAGGCGGTCATCCACTCAATGACACCCTACGAGCGGAGTCGCCCAGAAATCATCGGCGGGAGCCGCAGGCGCCGCATCGCAAAGGGAAGCGGCACCACGGCTCGGGACGTAAACCAACTCCTCAACCAGTTTACTCAGACTCGCAAGCTAATGCAGAAGATGTCGACCGGTAAGGGCCTGAAGGACATCACCAGGATGTTCCAGTAGGGCGCGCCGGCGGCCTACTTCGACGTCCGGAACGCTTTGAGCGCACCCTTTCCTGTTGTAGACGCTGAGGGGTCCGACCCTTTTCGAACGCAAGTAATGAGATGGATTGTGCCACGGAGGCATGAATTATGAAACTGCGATTCGGTGTTACCGGCGTCGGCCATAGGGGGATGACGCTGGCGCGGACGCTGGCGCGGATGGACGACGCGGCCATAGTTGGTCTCGCTGACCTGGACGCGGGCCGCCTCGACGCGGCAGCCAGCGAGTTCGGGGTTGATCAGACTTTCTCACTGGTCAGCGAGATGGTGGACTCGATGGATCTTGATGCCGTGCTGGTGCTCACACCGGACGCGGCCCACCATCCCCAGACGATCAGGTGCCTGGAGGCAGGCGTCCACGTGCTGGTCGAAAAGCCTCCGGCTTACACGGTTGCCGAGACGAGGGAGATGGCCGCGGCTGCCGACAGTGCCGGCAAATATCTGATGGTCGGGTGGAACCGCACCTACGCCCTGCAACGGGTAAAGGAGCTTTTTGGAGATGAGCCTCCATCTGTTGTGATGGCGGACTTCGTGCGCCCTGACCCCGCATTTCTCGGGCTGATACGCAACCACCTGGTGGACCCGCTGTACTACCTCTGCGGCGTTCCGGACCAGATCGTCGCCGCTGGCAACATGGCTGACGAGGCGAGGGAGGGGAACACGGTGGCCTCGGTGCGCTTCAAGGGGGGCTCATTGGGGCAGGTGACGCTCAGTCTGGGGGCAGGTGGGCGTAGTGAAAGCCTGACCGCCTTCGGCAACGGCTATTCGGTATTCATCGACTCCACCAGTACCGGTGCCGGAACTGTTGTACGCGGCGGAAAGGTCGTTGAGACTCTTGAGACGGTGGACTCCATTGAGCTTCAGATACGCCACTTCATCGATTGCATCAGAGAGGATCGGGAACCGCTGACCTCAGGCGGTCGTGCCGTCGAGATCATGGAATTCATCCAGGGGATCATGGACGCGGCCGGAACAACAACAACGTCGTTTGCGCCGGATTCTGGGGATGGCTGGATAACATGGTGCGGTTGCGGAGACAAGATCGTGCCCGGTCTGGACTCATGCCCAAATTGCGGCCAGGGATGGGAAGGCTGGTCTATGCCGGTCGAGCAGGTTCGCCGAGCCTGACCCCCGCGGGGGTTGTGTGTGGGGTGAGTTTGATGAGTGATCGAGCGTGGTTCGACGGGCTCACCATGAGCGGTCCAACGACCTCTCATCGCTAGAAATTCAAAGGAGCGTCCGTGATGCCAAGTTATGAAGTGGATATGCGGCTCAACGTCAAGGTGCCCATGCGGGACGGAGTCGAGCTGTCGGCTGACCTGTACCTGCCTCGTGCATCGGGCACATTTCCGACGGTCCTGATGCGCACGCCATATAGCAACAACATGGACGTGACCATCGAGAGGGCCCGCGTGCTTGCCAATGATGGTTACGCATGCGTGATCCAGGATATACGGGGACGGTGGGACTCCGACGGCGACTACTACCCGTTCCATCCCGACGTCGATGATGGCTTCGACACCCAGGAGTGGGTCGGCCAGCAGGAGTGGAGCAACGGCAAGATCGGCATGGCCGGCAGCTCCTACCTGGGGCTGGTGCAGTGGCTCAGCGCGCCCCTGCGCAGTCAGTATCTGACGTGCCTCGCGCCGCGGGTGATCTGCGGCGACTTCTACAACGGTCTGGTATATCCAGGTGGCGCACTCCAACTCAACGTTGTGATGACCTGGGGTATGCGTACGAATGGACGTACGGGCCAGAGCATCGACTACCACGACTGGACCAATGCATTCCGGGCGCTTCCGGTGGGAGATGCAGACCTGTCGGCAGGTCGGGCTCTGGGCTTCTTTAAGGATTGGATCGAGCACCCTGCATACGACGACTACTGGAACGCCATCGATGTCGAAGACAAGTGGAACGAGATTGATGTCCCGGCCTTCAGCATGGGCGGCTGGTTCGACCTGTATTCGGCAGATGCCTTCACCAACTTCAACGGTATTCGGAAAAATGGTCGTACCCCGGAGGCTCGCCAGAGCCGGCTGATCGTAGGACCTTGGCCCCACGCCCTCAGCACCTCGTCCAAGACCGGTGATGTCGACTTCGGCGCGGGGTCGCTGGCGGATCTCGACGGCGAGGAGACGCGCTGGTTCGACTATTGGCTCAAGGGCATCGACAACGGGATCGTGGACGAGCCTCCGCTCCGGTTGTTCATAATGGGCATTAACGAGTGGCGTGACGAGCACGAATGGCCTCTGGCGCGAACCGACTGGCAGCGGTGGCACCTGCACTCCGACGGCGACGCCAACAGCGTTCGGGGCGGCGGACGTCTATCCATCGACACGCCCACCGATGAACCGGAGGACCGGTTTGTCTACGACCCCGAGTTCCCTGTGCAGACGGTGGGAGGCAACAACTGCTGTTCCCCTGACATCGTGCCCTGGGGGCCTTATGACCAGCGGGCGGTGGAGATGCGCTCTGACGTGCTGGTGTACACGTCCGATCCATTCGAGGAGGACATGGAGGTGACGGGACCGATCAAGGTGGTTCTCTATGCTGCCACGGACGGCCCGGACACGGACTGGACGGCGAAGCTGGTGGACGTGTCTCCGACGGGTTACGCAATGAACCTGTGTGACGGCATCTTTCGCGCGCGGTATCGCGAGAGCAGGTCTGAGTCACGGCTCCTGGAGCCAAACCGCGTCTACGAGTACGAGATCGACGTGGCGGTTACCGGCAACGTATTCCAGAAGGGCCACTCGGTCCGCATCGAGATATCGTCGTCTAACTTCCCTCGATTCGACCGCAATCTGAACACGGGCAAGGACTACGGTAAGGACGGCGAGATGCGAGTGGCCAACCAGGCGGTCTACCACTCGCGCGAGTACCCATCCCATGTGCTGCTGCCGGTGATCCCACTCGCTCCCTAGTCGCGGAGCGGAGCCAGAGGCTTGATGAGATGCCAACTTCGGCTGTGACCACGATATTCCTGGACGATGGCGGGGTGATGAATGACAACACCCTGAGGGGCCCAGAGTGGCAGCGCCTTGTCGGCGAATACCTCTCGCCAAGGCTAGGGGGAAGTCTTCAGGCCTGGGGCGACGCCAACCAGGTCATCGCGACACGGGAGTTCAAGCTGTACAAGGACCACAATTGGGGTACGGGTGAGCTAGACTTCCTGGCGTTTAGAGAGCAGTCTGATCGGGACTGGCTCCTGGGGATGACCGAGATGCTTGGTGTAGAAGCGCCTGAAGGAGACGCGTGCCTGAGACTCGCCCGCGAAGCCTATGGTTTCGTAACCAGGCGTGTACGCTCGGCCTTCCCGGGGGCTGTTGATGCGATACGGCAACTACACGTTACAGGCTATCCGCTTTACATCGCCTCTGGAGAGGACTCTGACCATCTCGATGGCTACCTCGAAGGGATGGGTGTTCGAGATCTCTTCCGGACACTCTACGGCCCAGATATTGTGAACACCGCGAAAGAGGTGCCAGAGTACCACTCCCGAATTCTTGATCACGCCGGGGTAGAGCCCGGTGAGGCTGTTGTCGTGGATGACTCGCCTCAAGTAGTGGCGTGGGCAAGGGACACTGGCGCGATGGGAGTGCTCGTATCGGCCGAAGGTGAGGGTGCTGGCCCGGTCATCCCAAACCTGGCTGCACTGCCCGCCTTTCTGGCCTCGCTCTGAGTGTGATCAGATCAGGATTGCGTAAGGAGTGGCGGTATGCTTACAGCGTTTGGCTCGGTGGCCGTCGGCATCATGTTCCTGTCCTACTGGCTGGAGCCTCGCTCCAGGTGGTATGTAATGGTATTCGCAGTAGCCAGCGCGATGACTGCGCTATATAGCGGGCTGGCTCATGTGTACCCGATAATGGTCGTCGAGGCTCTGTGGGCGGCGGTGGCCCTGCGGCGCTTTGTGACCCGCTCGCGGGTTGAAGGGCGGAATGTTGTGGCGGGCGCTGTATGAACGGCGGATTTGCTCGCGGTCGATATCGATTATACTGTTGCGAGAAAATTTTCACGAACGAGATCAAAGACATTGCTGGCAGCGTTGAAGAGAGCATTTGGTGGTGGTGATAACGGGGGCAACACAGCCTTCCGAATTGTGATAGTGGCGGCGATTATAGCTGCGGTGGGGCAGGTAGCCCTCGGCGGGGTGGTCCGGGTGACTGACTCCGGCCTCGGATGTCCCGATTGGCCGCTCTGCCACGGCAGGCTTATCCCGCCCTTTGAGCTGCACACCCTGATCGAATATTCTCACCGGCTTTCGGCCAGCACGCTTGGGTTTCTGGTTTTAGCCGCGACGATCATCGTGTGGCGAGACCCCTGGCGCAGTACCTTGGCTGTCGGCGCCACTACCGGCGCTCTGATTCTGGTGGGTGTGGCAGCGGTCCTTGGCGGCATCACAGTCTTGACCGAGCTTGCATGGTGGGTGGTCCTATTCCACCTCGGAATCGCCGAGGGGGTGGTCGCGAGCCTCGTAATAGCGGCAGTGGCCGGATGGAGGGGCGGACCTGTCCTGGAGCCGGCCAGGGATGATATCTTTTCCTTGCGTATGCGATGGCTGACGGGTCTGGCGCTGGGGGGTACCCTTTTGCTGATCCTATCGGGCTCCTACATGGTGGGGCGGGGTTTTGGCTCTTCGTGCTCTACCTGGCCGACGTGTCTGGGCAGTTTGCTGCCCTCGGGAGAGGTCTATATGGTCCACATGTCCCACCGCTACGTCGCAGGGCTCGCTGGGCTGCTGGTGCTGGCGCTGACTGCATCAGCCTGGCTTGAGGCGGTCCGGCCCAGCGTCAGGTGGACTACACTGGCTGTCCTGGTGGTGTTTGTGGTCCAGGGTTTGGTCGGAGCCGTGACTGTGTGGTCGGAGTTTGCGGCGGGGATGAAGGCAGCCCACCTTGCGGTGGCAACCGTCTTGTGGGTCGCGCTCGTGTACGTGGCTATGCTACAAATGCCCGAGTGGCCTGTCACGAATAGGCGGGCCGAAAGGAACCCGGACCCCGTGTCTGGGCTGGAAGGTGCTAGCTCTTGATTGCTCAAGTGGTGGAGCCACGCGGTTTGATTCGTGACTACGTTTCACTCACCAAGCCGCGCATCCTGTCGATGCTGCTGCTCACAGCCCTTTGCGCAATGTTTCTGGCCGAGGGTGGGGTGCCGGAGCTTTCCCTGATTGCACTGGTACTCGGGGGAGGCGCTTTGGCTGCAGGAGGAGCCCACGCCCTCAACCACTACATTGAGAGAGACTCGGACTCGTTGATGCGTAGGACCAAGAAGCGTCCTGTGGCCTCAGGGCGTGTATCGCCACAGGAGGCGATGTGGTTTGGGATTGGGCTGAATGTCATCGCGTTCGTTTTGCTGACTGTCCTGGTCAATCCGCTGGCGGCGGCCCTGACGCTCAGTGCGACACTTTTCTACGTGTTCGTATACACCATCGCTCTGAAGCGCAAGACGCCTCAGAATATTGTGATAGGGGGCGCTGCTGGGGCAGTGCCGCCCCTGGCTGCCTGGGCCGCTGTGACCGGCACCGTGGAGCTGCCGGCTATCTATCTGTTTGCCATCATCTTTTTTTGGACACCTCCACACTTCTGGGCCCTGGCACTCATGATTAAGGACGACTATTTGAGCGCAGGCATCCCGATGATGCCGGTGGTGACAAGCGTTGCGGAGACCAAACGACAGATACTGCTCTACACGTTTATCTTGGTGGCGCTGACGCTGATGTTCGTCACGACATCGGCTGTCGGCTGGTTCTACTTCGCGACAGCCGCAGGATCAGGACTCGTGTACATCTACTACACGTGGCGGCTCTATAGGCTACCGGAGATCAGTGGAGCGAAGAGCGCGTATTTGTACTCGCTGTTGTACCTGGCTTTGATATTTGTTGGGGTTGTGGCAGACGTATACGTGAGATTCTAGCCAGACCCAACGCTGGACGCTTTGTGCCATTTGTCACAATCCGCCCCTCGTGGGTGCTTGACCATTCGTCGATCCGTCTGTTAAATTCTTGACCGGCGCCCCAGACGTACCGATTTCCCTGGAAGGGAGACCCAGCCCCTACCGATGTCAACCACAAGCAGCCGCTCTAAGATTTATCTGGGAGTACTGCTACTACTTTCAACCATTGCCCTGCTGACTGGCTGCACTCCTGACGATCCCCAGTCGACCTTTGACACCGTAGGACCCGTGTCGCGGTCCCAACTTGTCCTGTTCTACTGGATATTCTGGGCCGCAGTCGTCGTGTTCATCGTCGTCGGCGCGGTGCTCGCATATACGAGCCTCCGTTTTCGGCGGAAGCCCTCCGACGCCATGCCTCCGCAGACGCACGGTCATACGCCGATGGAGATAGCGTGGACCATCGTTCCTGCACTGGTCCTGGCCGTCGTGGCGGTGCCGACAGTCCTGACCATTTTTGACAACGCCAACTCGCCTGAGCCCGGCGCCTTGACCGTCGAGGCCGTGGGCCGCCAGTGGTGGTTTGAGTTCAAGTACCCGCACCCTACCGATCCCGACGAGCAGGTAGTGACTGCCAACGAGCTTCACATACCGGTCGGCGAGGTCGTCAACATCAACCTCGCGTCGAGGGACGTGCTTCACAGCTTCTGGATCCCGAAAATCGCCGGCAAGGTCGACATGGTGCCCAATAATGCGAATACCATTTGGATTCAGTCGGACGAGGCAGGGGAGTTCTTTGGCCAGTGCGCGGAGTTCTGCGGCGAGGCACATGCCCTGATGAGGTTCCGGGTGATCGCCGAGCCGCGGGAGGAGTACGACGCCTGGCTTTTGGCCCAGGCCGAACCGGCGGCGGACGCGGTCGAGCCGTTGGCTGCAGAGGGTCAGGCCCTGTTCGAGGGCAACGCCGCTGGGTGCTGGGCTTGCCACACGATCTCGGGCTCGGCGAAGTCGCGAGGGTCTGTGGGGCCAAACCTTACCCACGTTGCCAGTCGAGGCCTCATCGCAGCCGGGATCATAGAGAACGACCAGGCGGGCCTCCGGACATGGCTGACAGATCCCTGCGAGGCGAAGCCAGGTAATGTGATGTGCACAGGTGCAGCGGTGTACAACAACCCGGACAAGTCGCTCGACGAGAAGCAAATCTCGGCGCTCGTAGCGTACCTGCGGGGCCTAGATTGATGAACTCTCTCTTCACCAAGGGCAGCCAGGTAACATCAACTATTAGCTACCGAAAAGTCGGAGGCCTAGGATGACAACCATATCGCTTCCTATCCCGAAGCGTCCGGTCCATCCCACCGGTGTTTGGTCTTGGATCACCACCGTCGACCACAAGCGAATCGGGATCCTGTACGGGGTCACCGCCTTCATAATGTTCATGACCGGCGGGCTCGAGGCGATGTACATCCGCGCCCAGCTTGCCCGGCCTGGCCAGGATCTGGTTAGCCCCGAGGTCTACAACCAGCTATTCACGATGCATGGCACGACCATGATCTTCCTGGCGATTATGCCGATGGGAGCGGCGTTCTTCAACTACATAATCCCGCTGCAGCTCGGCGCCAGGGACGTGGCGTTCCCACGGCTCAACGCCTTCAGCTACTGGACCTTTTTGGCCGGGGCGCTGATGCTCAACCTTAGCTGGGTCCTGGGCGGGGCGCCCAACGCCGGCTGGTTCGGATACGCTCCTTTGACAAGCAGCGCCTTCAATCCCGGCGCTGGCATCGACTTCTGGATACTAAGTCTCCAGATACTCGGTATCGCGTCGCTGGCTGCCGCCTTCAACTTCATCGTGACCATCATTAATATGCGGGCTCCAGGCATGTCACTCATGCGAATGCCCCTGTTCACCTGGATGACGCTGATAACCTCGTTCCTGCTGATCCTGGCGTTCCCGGTGATAACCGTTGCGCTGATACAGCTCCTATTTGACCGTCAGTTTGGGGCCAACTTCTTCGTGCCCGGGGCCGGCGCGAGCCCGGTGCTCTGGCAGCACCTGTTCTGGATATTTGGCCATCCGGAGGTGTACATTCTGATCCTGCCCGCGATGGGGATCGTCTCGGAAATTATCCCGACGTTTTCGAAGAAGCCGCTATTTGGCTATCCGGTGGTTGTCCTGTCAGGCTTGGTGATCGGATTCATGGGGTGGATGGTCTGGAGCCACCACATGTTTACGGTGGGACTGGGGCCGGTGGCGAACTCGGTCTTCGCCCTCACCACCATGGCGATAGCGGTGCCCACGGGGGTCAAGATATTCAACTGGATGGCCACTATGTGGCGGGGTTCTATCGATTTCAAGACGGCCATGCTCTTCGCGGTGGGATTCATCTGGCTGTTCATCATCGGTGGCCTAAGCGGTGTAATGCACTCGTCCGCCGCCTCCGATGCACAGCAGCAGGACACATACTTCATCGTCGCCCACCTGCACTACGTTCTCTTCGGCGGGAGCATCATGGCGCTGCTGGGCGGAATCTACTATTGGTTCCCCAAGTTCACCGGCCGCCTCATGGATGAGACCGTAGGGAAGATCAACTTCTGGCTTGTGTTCATCGCCATGAACATCACCTTCTTCCCAATGCACTTCACCGGACTCAACGGGATGCCCCGTCGGATCTATACCTACGACTCGGGCATGGGTTGGGACCTATGGAACGCGGTCTCTTCTGCGGGCGCGTTTATGCTGGGTGCGGGGATACTCTTGTTCCTGTACAACGCGATCAAGAGCGCCAGAAGCGGCGAGATCGCGTCGGCTGACCCCTGGGACGGCCGCACGCTGGAGTGGTCCATCTCCTCACCGCCGCCGGAGTACAACTTCGAGCAGATCCCGGTGGTTCAGGGGCGTGACCCGTTCTGGGCCCAGAAGTACGAGGGCGTTGCCATGGTTCCGGTCGCGGGAGGCTCGGGTGAAGATGGTGGCCATTCGATACATCTGCCACAGCCATCCTATTGGCCGTTCGTGGCCTCCATAGGCATATTCATCGGCAGCTTTGGCGTCCTATACATCAACGCCGCGTCCTGGATCGGGGTGGCTGTTGCAGTGATCGGCGCATTAATCACGATGATCGCCGTCTATGCCTGGTCCCTGGAACCTGTCAATGACCCTGACGATGGCGCAGCATACTAACGGAGCCTGTTAATTTGGCCGAAGCAACCGCGGCAATACACGCAGAGCACGAAGAGACCTCCACGGGTCTGAATAGCAGGAAGTTGCTCATGTGGGCCTTCCTGGGTTCAGACTGCATGTTCTTTGGCTCGCTCATCGCGACATACGTGGTCTACCAGGGAAAGAGCCTCAAGGGCCCGTTCCCTGAAGATGTATTCAGTATCCCTGTCACGTCTGTGAGCACATTCGTGCTGCTGATGAGCAGTATGAGTATGGTTCTGGCCTACGCGGCGCTCAGGCAGGGGAGTATCAAGTCGTTCCGCATCTGGATATTCTCGACGGCGATCCTGGGCATGACCTTCCTGGGCTTTCAGGTCTTCGAGTTCCGGGACTTTGTGCACGAGGGTCTGACACTGAAGACCAACCTGTTCGGAACGACCTTCTTTACCCTGACGGGGTTCCACGGCGCCCACGTTACGCTTGGAGTGATCTGGCTGCTTTCCCTGGGATTCCACTCCTTCAAGGGCGGAATAACACCCGATAATCACCTTGACGTCGACTTGGCAGCGCTGTACTGGCATTTTGTGGACGTTGTTTGGATCATCATATTCACAGTGGTGTACCTGTTCGGGGTGTTCCCCGGGCTAAATTAGTAGTGATGTACTGAGGGAGATGGTTCCGACCTGATCTCTCGATGGCGAGACCTCCGAGCAGACGGTTTCAGGACGGCAGCGTAAGGAAGCAAGCGCGACATGGCACAAGAACCAGGAACAGAAGCACAGGGAGCAGCGGTCCATACGGGGCACCCAACGCCTTTCACCTATTTCAAGGTGGCGATGATCCTGTCGACTATTACCGCCGTTGAGGTCGGTATTTTCTACATTGAGGATCTGGGGAAAGGGATCATACCGATCCTCGTTGTCCTCTCCGCCGCTAAGTTCGCGCTAGTCGCGATGTTCTACATGCACCTGCGGTACGACTCTCGGATATTCACTGGGCTGTTCGTCGGGGGCATCGCCCTGGCGATCTCCGTCACCCTTGCGGTTCTGGGGCTGTTCCAGTTCTTCGTATAGCGACCAACGGCGAGGTCGAGGAGGAGCGTACCACGTGGCGGGGTCGATCTGGTTTCATTGGCATGCCCACCCTGACGCTCTGATCGGTCTGGCGATCGTCCAAGGCCTGTATCTCTTTGGAGTTGGTCCTTTGAGGCAGAGATACGGCCTCGCCGAGAGTGTCGAACCGCGGCAGGTTGCCACCTTTACGGTTGGCATCATGGTCATCTTCGTGGCGCTGCTTTCGCCACTTCATGTCCTGAGCGACAGCTACCTGTTCAGCGCCCATATGGTTCAGCACGTGTTGCTGACCCTGGTGGCGCCCCCGTTGCTCATACTGGGCACACCGGATTGGCTGGTGCGCCGTATCTTGCGGCCCGATCCCTTATTCATCGCCGCCCGCATCGTCACTCACCCGATTGTGGCGATCGTCCTGTTCAACATCATTTTCTCCCTCTTTCACATGCCCTCGCTGTATAACGTGTCAGTGACGAACCACCTGATCCACATTGTGGAACACCTCGTATTCATAGGCGCTGCGTTGATAATGTGGTGGCCGCTCGTTAGCACCATGCCAGAGCTACCGCGTCTCTCGTACCCACTTCAGATGGTGTACCTGTTCGGCATGTCGGTGGCCCAGATCGTGGTATTCGGGCCGGTGACTTTCTCGCAGGAGCCGTTATACCAGTGGTACGTCGATGCGCCACGGCTGTGGTCGCTTACGGCCCTGTCGGACCAGCAAATTGGCGCAGTGATCATGAAGGTGGGTGGAGGCGTTCTGTTCATGACGCTGCTGATTGTCGCTTTCTATCGTTGGTACAAGAGTGCGGAAGAGGAGACCGAGCCGGAGCCAGATTCCCGTGAGCTCTCTCTCCAGCGACACTAGCGCTCGGGTCTGGGGGCGTTTAGGGAAACAAGCTATCTTGAAGCGACAGGATCACCGTTGCGCAAACGATGAACAATGATAAGGGGCCCATCAAGAGGCTCGGCGAAAGGAAAGAAATCGATGAAGATGAACAATAGAGCGTTGTTATTTCCCTTGCTGTCGATACTAGTAGTGGCCGTCTTTGCTGTGGGGTTGGGTGTCATCTTCATTTTGCTCCATGAGATATCTGAGTGGGCAGTGATTGGACTAGGATCGGCGTTGGTGGTTGTAGTTCCCGCGGCCGCTGCCCTGGGGCAACGGATGGTGGAGAAGGCCTAGCCTCGGCCAGCGCCGGTATGCGCCTGCTGCCCGTATTGGTTATTGTCGCCTCGCTGTTTGCTTTGGTCGCCGCTGCCTGCTCCAGTGATGAGCCGCTGCAAGGCACGGTGCTGGATGGCGACGAGGCTCCTCCCTTTAAGCTCCGGAACCATCTCGATGTGCCGAAGTCACTTGATGACTACACCGCCGACGTCGTTCTGGTGAGCTTCCTCTACACCTACTGCCCTGATCTGTGCCCGGCAATAACGGGCCACCTGCGCACTGCCCACGAGTTGCTCCTTGACGATGCGACGCGGGTGGACTTCGTCGTCATCAGTGTCGATCCCGAGAGGGACACCGTAGAACGAGCCCATGAGTATTCTGAGCAGTGGAGCATGCTCGACAGGTGGGACTTCCTCGTGGGCGAGGCGGATGTGCTGGCACCAATCTGGGCGAACTACTTCCTGGACCCCCAGCAGTTCGAATGGACTCGGACAGAGCCTGCAGCTCCGGCAGGGCAGTCTGAGGCTAGCGCTGACTCGCTCAGACGCCAGATCGCTACGCAATACGAGGTTGGTCACCAGGCGCCCGTCTACCTGCTGGATAAGCAGCATCGCATGCGAGTCCTGTTCACATCGCCGCTGAACCCGCGCGAAATCGTCCACGACATCCAAGCACTGCTGGACTAGCGCTACGACGCTGCGGCGCTGCGCGCGCTTAGGGGGGCGGGGCTGGTGCTTACGTGATCTGGGCTCGTGTCGCGTGTTGTGATTCCAATGAACTTTTTCACGATTCAGATATCTGACGGGACGGCGCTGGACGTGAATCGAAGTGAGGTGATGATGACCGACCTGAGCACCACGTTGTTGCTGGTTCGGCACGGCCAGGCGAGGGCTGAGGATGGGTCATACGGGCCAGATACGCCGCTTAGTGAGCTGGGTGTGCGCCAATCAGAGGCGCTGGCGGACGCGTTGGCGGGGGATGCCGCCCTCACACATGTCTATGCAAGTCCACTTCCTCGTGCTGCGCAGACCGCAGGGCCGCTATGCGAGAGGCTTGGACTAGTTGCGCGGCTCGATGAGCGCCTGGCCGAGTTCGAGTTTGGAGTGACCACAGTGTCGGCGATGGGGCAGAGACCGGATCTGCTTTTTTGGCGTCCCGAGCAATCGGGAACCGATGGGGGAGAGACACTCGGGGCGTTCGCCATCCGGGTAGCGGACTTCCTCGACGAGGTGGTCTCGCGGCACGCCGGAGAGTGCGTGGCAGTCGTTTCTCATGCCGGTGTAATCGACGCGAGTCTCAGGTGGGCTGTTGGCCTCGGCCCCGATACGTTATGGCAGCACGAGTTCGAGATAGACAATTGTTCCATTGCCGAGTTGCAGGTGTGGAATGGGGGCCGTATCAGCGGAGGTTCGCCACGCTATGTATCCGTGCGCCGTGTGGGCGACGTAGCGCACCTGGGTGAACTGGTCAGCGGGGTGTAGCCCCCACTGGCCAGAAACGCGATGCACTTATCCTAGTCAGTCGACTAGGATGGAGAAATCCCATCTGAGTCGGATGGGTAGAAGCCGCATTGCATGCACTGCACGTAGGTTTCTTCCATGTCCGAGGCTGAGACGAGGTCGCCCCCGCAACGAGGGCAGCCCTTGAGCCAGAACGCCGCAGTTTCCCTGATGACCGGTACGCGGGATACAAGCGTCTCTTTGGCTAGCTCTGTGTCGATTCCGATGGTTGCTGTCTCATTCATGATGCGATCATATTGCACCCATGCTCGCCGGTTCGCATCACCCAATAGGGCGATTGTGAGGGGTGAGGATAGGGCTAGCCCTCCACGACGACACCTACTCTCCCGCCATTCAGCCCAGCCCTTTGGGTGAGCGCAGCACCCATTGACAGCGAATTGGGCCGTCGGTATCGTTGTTTTGCTCACGAGGAGCGACTCGAAAACCTCGTGAGACAAACCGGCGCGGATGCCGGCCCTGAGGAATCCTATGTCACGCACCTCTACCTTTGTCCTGTCAGCTACCGTGGACTTCCCCGATGACGTCGGATATGGCACTTACACACCCGAGCTGCTCAACCAGATGATGGCGCAACTCAAGGAGCTTGGCGTGACTCGGGTCTACTGGCTCTATTACGGTGACGTGGACCAGGACTCGTACGGGGCTGGGAACCTGATCGACCACTCGATTTTTCCGTACGGCACGCAGACGCTCGCTAATATCGGTGAACCACTAAAGGCCGCCGTGCCGTTCGCCCATGCCCACGGCCTGGAGATTTACGGAGTACTCAAGCCCTATAACGGCGGTATCGCAGGCACATATCCCGAGGGCGCCAAGGAAAGCAGCGCATCGACTGTGACGCGAATAGGCGGCTCTCTATGGCAGGCGATCCCATTCGTGGAGCGGCACCCTGACACGCGAGTGCGCCGACGACCGCTGGCTGCCCCGCCTGACCTGGAGTCGACGGCGATCCGCAAGATACGGCTTCTCAAGCGTGACGACTCGCCGACCAGGGTACGAGGAGAGGACATCCAGATATGGACCAGCGAGAGCAATTTCAGATATCAGCGCAAACTGATCGATTTCAGCGTGACGGAGGCTGTGGAGCCCGCGCCTCGTGACGTGAGGGACTACTACGGCGACCTGGTCACGGCGAAAGGCGCGCCGGTGCGCACCCTTACCATCGAGGGACTGGACCTATCGGAGAGGTACGTCGCGGTCACAACGGGCCTGAAGGGCCAGGGCGATTTCGTCAACACTGCCGTGGGGATGGTGGAAGCCTACGGTCCTGGGCCAGAGCCGCTGCCGGTGGTCGTGGCAACCCGAGGAGCGATATGGGGCAGGCCCCGCGACTTTCGGGAGTACGGCCTCGATTTCGACTGCGGACTGGGGACGCACCCGATGCCCTTCGACGACCAGAACGACGCGGGGGATGATAGCAGTCGATGGAGCTCGATGTTGACCGGGGGGCTGATAGCCTTCGCCCGTGGGAAGAATGAGTACCTGGCGTGCACCCCTTGCGAGGCCTACCCGGAAGTCAGGCGCCTGTGGTCCGGATGGGTTCAGAGCTTAATAGACGCGGGCGTGGATGGTATCGACGTTCGAATCTCGGCCCATGGGAGCCTGACGGACGAGTCCGCCGAGTACGGGTACAATCCACCTATTGTCGAGGAGTTTACGGAGCGGTATGGCGTTGGGCCCACGGGTAGTGCCACAGACCTGGCGAGGCTGGCGGAGTTGCGCGGCGATCACTTCACTTCGTTCATCCGGGAGACGAGCGAGGCGATACGTGGTGCTGGAGGCAAGATGCAGATCCACGTTCACACCGAGGCTTTCGGCCCCGATCCTTGCCACGGGCAGATGATGGGTTTCCCTGACAACATCCGCTTTGACTGGAAATCGTGGGTAGAGGACGGACTGCTCGACGGGGTTACATATAGAATGAGTTGGTTCGAGGGCCTTGAAGACCCGCCTGAGAGCCCCCCGGAGCGGAGCCGTCTAGTCAACGCGCTGGCCGAACCCTACGCGGCGGAGTCTCTGGACGCTCTGGTGGACGCAGGGGTTCCTGCATACCTGAATCGCTATATAGACCGGTCCGTGGGAGTCGAGGAGTACCTATCAGATCTGGAGCAGGTCTACGGCGACGAGCGGTTTAGCGGATTCGATCTGTACGAGTTCTCGCTAATGGCACAGGCTGCGCCTGATGGAACTGCGCTGAACTCCTACAAGGGGCGCATGGAGATGATCCGTGACAAGGCAAGCGAGTTGGGGCTGGTGTAGGCGGCTCTCAGTCGCGTGTCCAATTCGCTATACCACCACTACGTCGTTCTCCAGCGTGCCGATGCCCTGAATCTCGATAGTCACGATATCACCCTCTGCCAGAGTGAAGTCGGGCGGCGGCACGACGGGCGTGCCGGTGAGGACAGCGGTCATGTTGGGGATGGTGTTGTGACGGTGGAGCCAGTCCGACAGCTCTTCGCACGTCCGCGCCATCAGCGATGTTGATGTTTCCCCGCTGAATACCTCAGCCCCGTCCCTTGACACGATGCAGCGCACCGACAGGTCGTGGGGGTCACCGATGGCCTCTGGAGTAACGAAACAGGGGCCGATGGCGCAGGATCGGTCGTACACCTTGGCCTGGGGCAGGTACAGCGGATTCTCTCCCTCGATGGACCGACTGCTCATATCGTTGCCTATGGTATATCCGACGATCTCGCCCTTGTACGTTACGAAGGCCAGCTCCGGCTCGGGGACGTTCCATGCCGAGTCCGGGCGTATGCCGACGGACTCAAATGGGCCGAGACATCGCTCGGAGGTGGCTTTCAGGAACAACTCCGGCCGTTTGGCCGCGTAGACTTTGGAGTAGACATCGGGTGTGTCGGACTCTCGTCTCCGCTCCATCTCACTGCTCTTGTACGTGACGCCGGCGGCCCAAACCTCTGGGGGATCGAAGGGCCGGTCTAGTAGGAACTCGCCGCTTCCGTTTCGGGAGTCCTCGATGACTTGGGCAAGGTTGTGGGTCTCGGCGCTCGTCCCCTCAAGGAGTCGACCTGTCAGAGCGTCGATGCCTAGGCCTGACAGCGAAGATACGCGTACGAGCTCCTCGACATCGATTATGTCATCGTCTGCCGATGTCAGGTCGTACAGTTGGCCGTCTCCATTCTCAACGGCCAGTCTTTGTGAGCCTGCGGTGTCGATCAGCCTGTAGAATTTCATGGGTTGCTCCGCCAGATGGATGTCGTATGGGACCGTGTCTTTCCTTATGTAAAGGAGACTGGGGATGATTGGCTGCCTACAGCGGTGTTGTCAGGCTCATCGCAGGATCCGCACGCTTTTCTCAACCATCATACCAGGGCATTTGCTTATTTTTGGGTCGCGAGCTTGCTCGGCCTGGGAATTTACCGCTACAAACTCCACCAGACTGGCGGCGAGTGTTCTTGGCAGGCAGGTGTGTCCGTGTTGATCGGCGCGTGCAGCGCCGTTGACATTGGGTTAGTTGGGGGCTATCATCTTGCCAGTATTCAAGGGGTGCTAGGGTTGTGACTTCGGTCTATTTCGCCAACTGCGCCGAGGTTTTGAGTTAGATGGCTGGTGCAGCCATCGTGTGTAAGCGCCTCCCCTTCTCGGACCATCCCCAAAAGCCCTGCAGCCCCCGACCCCTTTTCCGCCCTCTCGATACTTTGGCGTGTCACGCGGTGGTTGTTCTATGACAAAGTTCATCTTCGTGACCGGGGGCGTGGTTAGCTCCGTTGGCAAGGGGATCACTGTCGCCTCGATCGGTCGCCTGCTGAAGAGCCGCGGGATATCGCTGTCGGTCCTCAAACTCGACCCCTACCTGAACGTGGACCCGGGAACGATGTCCCCCTACCAGCACGGCGAGGTTTTCGTGACGACGGACGGAAGCGAGACCGACCTGGACCTGGGCCACTATGAGCGGTTCATCGATATCGACCTGACACGGTCATCCAACGTCACAGCCGGCCAGATATACAGCGATGTTATAGCACGAGAGCGCCGTGGCGAGTATCTCGGAGGCACGATCCAGTCGGTGCCCCACGTTACGGACGCCATCAAACAGCGTATCCGCGGGCTCGCGACGGAAAGTGAGGCGGAGGTCATAGTCGTTGAGGTCGGGGGCACAGTCGGCGACATCGAGGGCCTGCCATTCCTCGAGGCCATCCGGCAAATGCGAAATGAAGTGGGGAGAGATAACGTTTTCTATGTCCACGTTACTTATCTTCCGTTCATATCTGCCACCGGGGAGCTCAAGACTAAGCCGACACAGCACAGCGTACGGGAGTTGCGGGGAATAGGGATCCAGCCGGACTCCATCGTGTGCCGCAGCGACGAAGTCATCGACGATGGCATCAAGGATAAGATCGCCGTTCACTGCGATGTGTCCAGGAGAGGCGTGATCGGTATGCCGACCGTCTCGACCGTGTATGAGGTGCCCTTGTTGTTGGAAGAGGAGGGCCTCGGCGAGTTGATCGTGGAGAGTCTCGATCTGCCCACTACGCCGAAGGACCTGACCTGGTGGCGCGAGATGGTCGAGCGTGTCCAGAAACCGAAGAGAGTGCTATCGATCGCCATTGTCGGCAAGTACGTCGATCTGCAGGACTCATATCTGTCGGTCAAGGAGGCGCTCCATCATGCCGGGCTCGCTCATGGCTGCGAGGTGAACCTGAGTTGGGTAGCGGCCGAGGACGTGACCGAAAACGGGCCCGACGAGTACTTGAGCTCGGTGAGTGGCATAGTTGTACCTGGCGGATTTGGCGCTCGAGGTATCGAGGGCATGATAGACACGGTTCGGTATGCCAGAGCCAACGAGGTGCCATACCTCGGCCTCTGTCTCGGCATGCAGGTGATGGTGGTGGAGGCAGCCCGTACGATGTTGGGTCTGCCGGAGGCCAATTCCACGGAGTTTGACCCCGATACGCCGGATCCAGTCATAGACCTGATGCCGGACCAACGAGACATAACAGAGATGGGCGGCACGATGCGGTTGGGCGTGTACCCTTGCCGGGTAGAGGATGATAGCTTGGCGCAGCGCGCCTACGGTGAATCCCTGGTTCACGAGCGCCATCGCCATAGGTATGAGGTTAATAATAGCTATCGCGAAGCCTTCGAGTCAGCAGGGATGTGGCCAACCGGGCTTTCGCCGGATGGCAGGCTGGTAGAGATCATGGAGTGGTCGGACCACCCGTTCATGGTGGGGGTACAGTTTCACCCAGAATTTCTGTCCAGGCCGGATAAGCCACACCCTCTGTTCCGCGAGTTCATAGGGGCTACCATCGGAACCCTGCGAGAGGGCGGCCAGCACGCATTGCCACTTGACGCGCCGAAATCAGCGCAAAAGGTATAGACTTGCGTTTCGGCGTTGTGCTATGCTCATGATGTTCACCTCGCCCATCTTCCCTTTACGGTTGATACCCGGAGCGCATCGCTTAGCATCCAAGTCGGGCCTCCGGCACCCACCTAACATGTTAGGACGGCGTTCGCCCACGACCCCTTAATGTCAAAAGTCGTGAATGGGCCCTCCAGATAAGCACAGCTGATGACAATTCTGCAATTCCATGCGAAAGCCCCCAAGATCGTTCGATGATACTTGTCGCGGCGAGTGCGGGTTGGGCAGAGGGATTGTGGCGATGCCACCGCAGAATCTCGCGTGATAGCGTCCCAAAAGAGTCCCCAGGCACGGGGAGCACGTGTTCCTTCGCTGGGTACAGGGTTTCACAGCCTCCCGATCAGACTAGATTTTGGAGTATAAGATGAACAGTAGCAATATGAGGGTACAAGTATCGGCGCCATCATCTGCGCGTGGCCCAGGTAAAAGGAACTGAGATGACTGAGAGCAACGGGCATGTGGTATCGAGAGGCATCCTTTCCAAGACCAATGACGGCTACGGATTCTTGAAATCCGATAAGTCGGATAGGACCTCGGACCCTAACAAACAGGGTTCCAACGGGGATGTCTATGTTTCCCAGTCCCAGATCCGGAGGTTCGGCCTCAGGTCCGGAGACCAGGTGGCAGGGCAGGTTCGACCTCCAAAAGATGGTGAGCGCTATTTCAGCCTGATTCGGGTCGAGACTATCAACGACATCGATCCGGACGCTGCCAGAACCCGTCCTCACTTCGAGGAGTTGGTCCCGATCTTCCCGGAGGAGCGCATTGTTCTCGAGACCGAGCCGGATGAGCTTTCGACACGGGTAATCGACATGATTTCGCCGATAGGCCTCGGCCAGCGCGGCTTGATTGTCTCTCCGCCCAAGGCGGGCAAGACGACCCTCCTCAAGCAGATAGCCCACGGAATCTCCAAGAACTCCCCCGATATTCACTTGATGGTAGCTCTGATAGGGGAGCGTCCAGAAGAGGTCACGGACATGAGCCGGTCTGTCGCTGGCGAGGTGTTCAGCTCGACCTTTGATGAGCCAGTGGAGGACCATTGCAGGGTGGCGGAGCTAGCGCTGGAGCGTGCGAAGAGGCTTGTTGAGGCGGGACGGGACGTTGTGGTGCTCCTCGACAGCCTGACTCGTCTGACTCGAGCATACAATCTGGCGGTGCCTACCAGCGGCAGGACCCTGTCCGGCGGCATCGATCCCGTTGCTTTGTATCCGCCGAAGCGCTTCTTCGGAGCGGCCCGTAACGCCGAGAATGGCGGGAGTCTGACGATCGTCGCCGCATGCCTGATAGATACCGGCAGCCGAATGGACGACGTTATCTACGAGGAGTTCAAGGGCACCGGCAACATGGAAGTGCACCTGGACCGCAAGCTTTCGGAGAAGCGGGTATTCCCTGCGATCGACATCCCCAGAAGCGGCACACGCCGTGAGGAACTGCTACTTGATGAGTACGAGCTCAAGCAGGTGTGGCTACTGCGCCGTATGGTGAGCATGATCAGCACCGATTCAGTCCAGAGCGCCGAGGCTACGGCCAAGGTGATTGAGCGATTGAAGAAGACCAAAACCAACAAGGACTTCCTCGACAATCTTGGCAAGGACGCTGCGTAGCGGCTCCATCGGTGTCAACCCAAGAAATAAAGGCAAAAAACCTTATTGACAACGTAGGATTAGCTAAGATATAGTTGCGCTTGATTTCACAGAGCAGCGTCCCGGTGTCATTGACGTACATGGAACGCCTTAGCTGCTGAGGCGGCTAGTGGTAATTTGTGCAAGTGGCCTCTGCCGCTACTTGACAACATATGGTGCATGGTGTACAAACTAAACGGCTCAATCGAAGGAGAGAGTGAGGCTTTAACGGCGCCGTTAAGCGCTGCGCTGAGGGCAGGGCCTCCGGCGCTTCCTGGGAGACAAGTTCGTCCCGGGATTTTCTTTGTTGTAAACGAAATCCCAGTTCAAGTTGTAGTAAGCGGAAACACTAAGGGGGTAGGCTTGTGAAGTATCCATTGAGAACTCTGTCCATCGTAGTGGCTCTGGGGCTGCTGGTGGCTGCCATAGCGGCAGGCCCGGCCTTTTTAGGGTCACAGCCGGTGGAAGCCGCGACGGTAACCATCGCTGAGAACGACGTCGAGTTCGCCACGGCTGCCGGCGTTGATGTCAGCTCCGCCAAGCCGAACTCGACGAGCACGATCTTTATCCGCGACGATGCCCTTGAGACCACCAAGAGTGGTACTGCGGTGTTCAGCGGAATCCCGACGGACTCGAAATTCTTTGATATCGCCAACGGTGAGGCGGGTCCTACCGCGGCTAGCTCGACGGCATCAGGTGTGACTGTAGTGCTGACGGCGGCAGATTATGCCTCGTCTTCACCTAGCACCACGCCGTTAACGGGCAACCCGACCGCCGTGGTCGGAACGGCCTCTTCTTTCGTCGTCGGCTCTGACGTGGATGCTGGAACGTTCACCGTCCTCGTGGCCGCTAACGCCACGACCACCGGTACCTTCTCGTATCACGTTCAGGACGTGTGGACCGGTACCGATTCCACTTTGCGGCGGGCCAAGATCATCAGTACCTCCGACCCCGCGGGCGAGTACGTCACCGTTACTGAGGTAGCGTCGGCCACCGACTCCACGGGCTCTGCAACGTCCAGAGTATTCAGCGGCCTCGTGTTCTTGTCCTCTGACGCGGCGACCCAGGGCACCAACAGCGACGGCGTGTGGGTACAGGACGCCGACACCCTGACGGTTCAGTACTTGGACTCTGCGGGGACGGTAGTGGACAGCGACACCGTGACCATTGACGGCGTCAAGCCCACTATCGCGGCAATCGTACCGGCGGACGGGAACGTTACCAACGTGGCGAACCCGACTGTCACCTTTGACGTAACTGACTCGGGCTCAGGGATCTCGACGACCAACTTCGCCACCGACCTGACCTTGGCGATCAATGGGACAGCGGTCACGAACATCTCGTTCCAGGCCATCGCGGACGGGTTCCGAGCCATCTATGCCTCAGGCGTAGCTTGGACGACGGCGACTACTACTCTTGGTGGCTTTGCCATCACGGATAGCACGGAATTTAGCTTGACGATTACCGCTACAGACCAGGCGGGTAATACCCAGACGGTGGAGACCACCGCTGCTAACATCACGATTGACAAGACCGCTCCGGTCCTGTCGTCTGCCTCAACAGGCGCGGCGAATACAGCCATCGTGGTGACCTTCAGCGACACCGTGGGACTTGACGCAACGACAGTCGCTGCGTCCGACTTTACAATCTCCGGCGGCGTGACCGTATCCGCCGCTGCGGTGGATGCCGACAACAAGAACGTGGTCAATCTGACAGTCTCCGCTATGGCTTCCGATTTGAAGCCAACGGTTACAGTGTCGGGCGTTAGCGACACGGCCGGTAACGCGGTCGCTGCCGCCTCTGTGGTGACCGCTACTGACGGTGTGAAGGCTGTCCAGTCTTCAGTCACCGTTGACAAGAGTCTGGCCATTTTGGCCGATGTGGTGACGACCTCCCTCGGCACTGACGAGAAGATGGCCGTTGACTGGCCCATAATCACGTTCAACGGTCCGAGTGGAGCGACCAACAACGGTGCGCTCACTGTGACGTCGCCAACGCCGAACAACTTTGAGGCCGCGGCAACGGTTGTTGCTGGCGATACGACGGGAACCTTCGGTGTAGCCATCCAGTCCAAGGATCTGGGTAACAACCTGACCGACAACTTGACGGATGTCACGGCGGAGACGCCGAGCATCAGCGGCGCGGTCCTGACGCTAGCTAACGGCCCTCTAGGTGACACAGACTTCAATGGTACCGTAGGTGCATCCGATGTCACCGTGTTCATGAACGCGACGACTACTGGCGTACCATCGATTAGTGCCATTGACGCGAGTGCTAGGACCATCACCCTCGCGAGCCCGGCAACATCGACCGAGGCTTGGACGGTCACGTACAGCTATACGACGGACACGGTCGAGATTGATCAGTCCGCCCCTACGGTGACCTTCGACCCCGATGGCACGGCGAGCGTGCAGAACCAGTCGCCGTTTGTCCGCCTCGTCTTTGATGAGGATGAGTACCCCGGTGACAGCTACAAGACGGTAACGCTGACAAAGGCCTCGCTTACCGATCCGGCTGGCGTAGTCTCGGACGTCCTAGCCAGCTTCTCGACCGGTGACAACATTGAGTTCATCTGGTCGGCCACCGACTTGGCCTTGGGCGCCTACACCTTGAAGGTGAGCGCCACGGACACGGCGGGCAACGCCCTGACCGATGCTACTGGCACGTTTACCATAGCGAAGCGCACGGTTTCGCTGGCTATTAGGCCGGGCTGGAACCTCGTGTCCCTGCCCGATTCGCCGGCAGCGTCCGCAAACGGCGTGAACGACGTGTTCAGCTCCGATAAGATTGACGTGGTGCTTAGCTACGACGCGATTCGGAACAACTGGTTCAGCGCGACGCGGCAGTCAGATGGCACCCTGGGCAGGCCTGGTAGCGGCCTCGCTCTCGACACTGTGGCAACCGGCAAGGGCTACTGGGTCCATTCGACGGCGGTTGTATCGCTGACGGTAGACGTACCTGGCCTCGCGCCGGGAGCGCCCGCACAGCCGCCGAGCTTTGCACAGACGAGGGGCTGGAACCTGGTGTCCTACACGACATCGGACCTGAGCGTGACCACGATTGATGTAGACAGCTACTTCACCGGCCTCGATTGGTCGAGGGCCTTTGGTTACGACAACGCGACGAACAAGTTTACGAGCCTGCTGCCGGATACTGCGGACACGGTGGCTCTGGGCAAGGCATACTGGGTATTCCTGAACAAGGCCGGTACGCTAGTTCCCCCGTAAACCGGGAGCATGATCGAAACCGAATTAGTTAACGGGATAGGATAGTAAAGCCTCCCTCCTCCGTCATGGGGAGGGAGGCTTTTTTTTGAGGAGCAAGATGAGGGGACAGATTGTGGTGCGGCCAGTAGTGGCGTTTGTTGTGGCGGCGATTGCCGTCAGTGTTCTCGTTGAGGCCGCCATTGCGCAAGTGCCACCCATCCCTGCGATCTATTCGGGCACAGCGACTGTTGGAGGCCAACTGGTTCCCGATGGTCAGTTCATCATTGGAAGGGTCGGAAACTACGAATCCGATCCGGCTTTCGTGCGTAGTGGGGCTTTCGACCTGGTCGTGGCTCCGCAAGACTCGAGTCTGATCAACCAAAAGTTGTCGTTTTTCCTCAGTGGCCAGGTTGAAGCGGACCGAACAGTTAATTTTGTGCCAGCCTCGGTAGATTTGGACTTTGATCTGGTATTTTCGAAGCTACCTGACCCGACGCCGACCCCGACCGCGACCCCTACGGCCACGCCGCGGACGGCGCCAACCATTGTCTATTCTGGTTCGATCATCGTTGCGGGAGGTGACGTACCCCCGGGGGCAACACTGGTGGCGAATTTGGGATCCTACCAATCAACTTCAGCCTCTATTGAAGGAAACAACTACAGGGCTTTGGTCGTTGACCCGCGGGACGGAGAACTGCTCGGTGAGCTGATTGTCTTTACGCTTAATGGATTCTCGGCTACACAGGGTGTGACTTACGAAGAGGGCGGCCTGAGCCGCACTATGGATTTGATATTTATTGGATTGTCAGCGCCGACTCCGACATCCACTCCTTCACCTGTGGCGACGCCGACCCCAACTGCGACGCCTACACCCGTGCCGACACCTCCGGGAATTTTCATTTCTCCATCTGCAATTTCCGTTAATGAGACTGGTACGGGAAATGTTGGCACATTCACAGTGGCCCTTAATAGCCAGCCGACATCGGAAGTTGTCCTAGCTTTAACGCCGTCTGATTTAAGTGAGCTAACGACTAGCCCAAATACAGTGACGTTCACGCAGAACGACTGGGCAGATGGACGAATTATTACTGTTTCTGGGGTTTTTGATGGCGTTAGTGACGGTAATCAGCTTGCTGAGATTGAAATTTCAGTGGCCGAGAGTTCAAGCGCAGATGAATATGACAATGTTGGTTCTTCGGTAGTCGATGTTACTATCTTCGACGTTCCATGCGAATCGTCAGAAGGGTGCTGTGCTTCGCCATCTGCCCCGACACCTACACCATCGGTAGATTTTATAATTGGAGAGGAGGTTTCGGGCGATCTTTCTGTTGTTGGCGAGATAGATATTTGGGAGTTCTACGCTGAATCAGAATCTCCGGTCGATATTTACATGTGGACACCTTTAGATGGAGTGCATGTTGATACTCTAGTTCGTTTGAGAGACCCGAATGGTCGTGAGGTTGCGTCAAATGACGATCGGAGTAGTGCCGTGGAACAAGCATTTACAGAGGGGATACTCAGCGTAGAGCCGTTTGGTCCGTATAACTCCGCTATTCTTCGTTTTAATCCTTCAGAAACCGGGGTTTATAGTTTATATGCCGGTTCATATGCGAATAGAGACCAGGGTGATTATCTTTTCAAGGTAGTTTGCGCACTCCCCCCGCCTCCTATTGAGGTACTTCCCATTTCGGTTGGAGAGGAAGTTTCGGGTGATTTGACCAGAAGCGGTGAAACAGACGAATGGGCTTTCGAAGCGATAGCGGGTTCATCCGTAACTATTTATATGTGGACTCCAGTAGGTGGGCGATTCGTAGACACTTATTTGAGATTGAAGAACCCTGAGGGTATGCAAGTGGTATATAACGACGATTTTAGTTCCGCGGTTAACCGTGCCTTCGAGGATGGGTTATTGGCTGTCGGTCCAACGGGTTCGTTAAACTCAGCTATTATAGAACACCCTATATTGACGACCGGTATTTATACGATTGTTGCCGATACATATAGGAACGTAGGGATCGGGGATTACCGAATTAAATTGATAACGCCGTAGGAACTAAGTAAAAGTCTGAGCCTTGTTTGGCGCGATTTCTAATGGAACTTCAATCTCTAGTTGGTGTCGATACTAGAGGTAAGAGTATCAACGTACGTGATATACTTGATAGGCTTAGTTATATTCCTATTGGCCGGCCTTTAAGCCTATATTCTGGTTCAGAAACTTTAGTAATTCTTGTTGTAATTGGTCCGAGGTTAACGCGGATGCAGATTAAGGAGAGGTTATTTTCGATGGTTGACGGTTGTTTAAAAAAGACATTTTCTCGGTTTTGTAAAGATAGGTCAGGAATCACAGGGTTGGAAACAGCCATTGTTTTAATAGCCTTCGTAGTCGTGGCGGCAGTATTTGCGTTTACTGTTCTTACGACTGGACTGTTCACATCAGAAAAAGCAAAAGAAACTGCTTTAGCTGGCGTAGCCACGACATCCTCGTCCATGACTATTAAAGGCAATATTATCGCTCGAGCAACGGCAGGGGCTAATCCAACTGTTGAGGTCGTACGCGTGAAAGTGGCTACTGCAACAGGCGTGGAGCCAGTACTATTTGACCCTGAACAGATTTTGGTTACATATCAGGACGATAATAACGTCGAGCAGCTTGCCTATCCTGGAGGGGCAACAGGCGTAATAACCACTGCAGCAACTGTAACAGCGTGTAAGAATAGAACTACACACACTTGGTGTTACGCTCGTGATGGAGCTGATTTATTGTTAGACCCGGGTGAAGTTAACGAACTGTATATATTCGTGGACGACCTTGCGACAAAGCTAGGGGCGAATAAGCAATTCACTGTAGAGATAATCCCACAAGATGGAGCAGTACTTAAATTTGAACGGAGGACTCCGCTTAGCTTATCTCCGGTGATGAACTTAAATTAAATATATTGGTAAGTCTGCTCGTATATTCAATTAAATAGCTGTTCGGTATTATTTAGCCGGGATAAGAATCTATTCCGGCTAAATTGTTTAGACAGATCAAATGGTAATTACAACAGAGGTATGGAATGGTTCGTTCAGATGGAAGGCAAGATGATCGGCTTGAATCGCTTGAGTTAGAGTTCAATCTTCTTAAAACGGAGATTAGACAAACCTTAATTGACGTAAAAGAGTTCGTCATGAAAGGAAGGTCAGTA
>CAJWER010000004.1 GCA_913030785.1 uncultured Chloroflexota bacterium
CGATGGGACCCATGTAGCCGTCCAGGCGTTCGTCGAATACGCCGGTGGTTATCGCGTATGGGTGAAACATCAGGTTCTTGCCCACGAGCCCGCTGCTGTTGGCGAGGCCGTTTGGGAATCTTGACGACGCCGAATTCAGGAGCAGCCGGGGCGTGCCTACTCCGTTGCACGCTATCACCACGACCTTTGCCTTTTGCTCATGGACTTGCCCGTCCGGTCCGTAGTACACGGCCCCGTTTGCGAGACCGTCGGGGCCTATGGTGATCTCACGGACCCTTGAATCGGTCCTGAGTTCGACGCCGGCCGCCACGGCCTTGGGCCAGTAGGTCACGTCGGTGCTGGACTTCGCCCGACGCGCGCAGCCTATGTCGCATGGACCGCAATTGTTGCAGGCGGGGCGGCCGTCATAAGACGCCGTGTTGATGGCGCAGTCCGATGGCCACCAATGCCAGCCGAGCTTGTCGAAGCCGCGAACCACGGTCTCGCCCAGTGCGCCGAGAGGTATGGGTGGCATCTGGCGCGGTGTCTTGTGAGGATACGCCGGGTCTCCTGAAAGGCCTGCGACGCCCATAATTCGGTCGTTCAGGTCAAAGTAGGGCTCCAAATCCTCGTAGGACATGGGGAAGTCGTCGGCCACACCATCAAGACTCTTTACGCGGAAATCTGACGGGTGGAACCGGGGAAAATGGGCGCTCCAGTGTATGGTACTGCCGCCCACGGCGTTGTACATCAACGGCGTGATTGGCGAGTCCTCATCGTTGACCGGGTAGTCCTCTGGCAGTGCCCGGACGTTGGGATCGGGGCTCATGGGTCCAAGTCGAGATAGCTCCCAGTCGCTGTCGACGCTCGGGTACTCATCCGGGTTGACCCAGCCCCCCTGTTCTAAACACACGGTGGAAATCCCGGCCTGCGAAAGACTCCATGCGAATGCGGCGCCGGAGGCTCCGGCCCCAATGATCAGTACGTCTGGGGTCGAGCCAATGGCGCCCATCAGCTACCTCCCTCGAGCAGAGACCGCATCGTGGCGATCAGCGCGTCGTTCTGGGGCGGCGAGCCAATCGAGATCCTAAATGTGTCATGCAAGCGCTCTGTGGAGAACCGTCTCACGAAAATCCCCCTGGCAGCCAGCCCGTCGTATATTTCCCCCGTCCTCCCGGAATCGAATCTACACAGAATGAAATTTCCGCTGGATGGCCATGGGATGACCCCCGAGGTGGCTTCAAGAAGCTCCATCACCCGGTCGCGTTCGACGACGATCTTTTGCACTCGGCCCAGCAACTCCTCAGTGTCGCCGAGGGACGCTACAAGCGCCGCCTCGGCCGCAATGTTCACGTTGTAGGGCGATTTGATATCCATGATGCGCTGCGCGAGGGTCGGGCTCATGAGGCCGTAGCCGATCCGTAGGCCGGCCAGTCCGGCCCACTTGCTCATCGTGCGCAGCACCACCAAATTTTCGAATTCAGGCACGAGGCCGGCCATAGTGACACCGCAGAACTCGTAGTAGGCCTCATCGACGACGACGATAAGTCCGGCAGATAGCAACTCCCTGACGTCATTTTCAGGGGTCAGATTCCCGGTCGGGTTGTTGGGGGAGGCTATGAACACTAATTTGGCGTCGTGTTCCCTCGCGGCGGAGACGACGCCGACGATGTCGACGTCGAACCTATCGTCTCGGGGGACGAGGGCAATGTTCGCTCCGGCCAAACGTGCGCCGAAGTCGTACATGCCAAATGTAGGGTCCGAGTCGATGACTGTGTCCCCTATTGAGACGAAGAGGCGGAAGAGCAGGTCGATGAGCTCGTCGCTGCCAGCGCCAGCGACGATGTGCTCGACCCCGAGGCCCGTGTATTCGGCGAGGGCGGAACGGATGCTCCGCTGCGCGGGATCAGGGTAGACGTGGAGCGCGGCATTGGCGATGGCTGCGACGGCCTTGGGCGATGGGCCGTACTGGTTTTCGTTGCCATTGAGCTTGATGACCTGGTCCTCGGGGATGCCTGCCCGCTTCGCTAGAATCTCTGGCGGGTCTACTGGGGTATATGTCTTTATTCTGGCCAGGTGAGGCTGGACCAGAGAATTTATGTCCATAATTTGGATGTCTCCTGCCAGGTGTCTTTTTCGGGGCCAACTGGACTGCGCGCTGGACCCTGGTGGCTGCTAGGTTAGATTTTCGACCATCCGCCTGTCCATTTCCTGGGCTAGGAAGGGGTCAAGAAATTACTGATAGTTCTGAGGGAGCCGGTTGGTTAGCCTGCAAACACCTGACCCTGTTCAGCGTACGTTATTCCCGCTCCAGCTCCTTGCGAATCTCGGCTGCCTCGGCGTGGCCTGTCAGGCCCTCGGCGCGTGCGATGATCACGGCAGCCTTCGACACCTCGGCAGACGTGGCGTCGTCCAGGCCCACGATCGGCGTGAACTTCAAGAATGCCCTCACGCCCAGGCCGGATCCGAACCTAGCTGTGCCGCCTGTTGGCATGACGTGGCTCGGTCCCGCTACGTAGTCACCCAAAACTTCGTACGAAAAATCTCCCAGGAAGACGGCGCCCGCGTTTTTGACTTGGCTAGCATAGCTCCATGGGTTCTCCAGCATCAGGCACATGTGCTCGGGCGCGAACTCATTGCCAAGAGCAAATGCCTGGTCCAGATTGTCGACGACAACGATGCAGCCCTGCTCCTCGACTGCTTTCGTTGCGATGGCGGCGCGGTCGAGGCGCTGCACACGAATTGTAACCTCGCGCTCAACAGTTTCGGCAAGGGACGACGACGTGGTGATCAGCACTGGCCTGGCCAGCACGTCATGCTCGGCCTGGGCAACCAGGTCTGCCGCACACAGGGTCGGATTGGCTTGGCCGTCGGCGATGACGACTGTTTCAGTGGGGCCGAACAGACCGTCGATGCCGACATCGCCGTAGACGAGCCGCTTGGCCAGGGTAACGTAGATCGAACCCGGCCCGCATACTACGTCGACCCTCGGGATGGTCTTTGTGCCGTAGGCCATCGCGGCTATTGCCTGCGCCCCACCCACGCGGAACACACGATCGACACCTGCGATGTCGGCGGCGACCAGAATGGCCGGGGCTGGAAGTCCGTCCGCAGTAGGGGGGGAGGCCAACACGACCTCACGGACCCCGGCGATTCGGGCGGGAATGGCGGTCATCAGCGCGGTGGACACGAGGGGCGCGGTGCCGCCCGGCACGTAGGCGCCGACACGATCCACGGGTATCACCAGCTCGCCGTAGCCTGCGGCGTGGTCTATCCACGTCTTAGGCAGCACGGCCCGATGATATTTCCGAATGCGCTCGGCGGCCAACTCGAGAGCGTCGATTAGCCTGGCTGGGACTGCATCTCGTGCCTGGTCAAAGGCGGCGCGTGGCACCTCTATGGCGTCGATGGTTTGTCCGTCGAACTTAGCCGTTAGCTCGCGCAGGGCGTCGTCGCCAGACTCGCGTACCTGGTTGAGTATCTTTTCGACGGCCAAGATCTGCGACCCCACGCCGGTGACGGCGCTAGTAGGGCCACTATCACGGCGCAGTAGCCTGCGAGCCTCTGCGACACCCCGGGCTATCCTCATGACAGGTACTCCTCGAGTGCCTCGGCCAGGCGGTCAACCGCCATTTCTCGGAACGCGGCCAACTCCCCGCGAGAGACTCGCTCGAACAACGATTCGAAACTTTCTGGCATTGCTTCTAAGAACTCCTCGGCGATTTGGTTCGCCGGGTGATCCTCACTCCCACTCGCGATACGCCTTGCCATGAAGCGAAGGCGCTCCCAACTGAAACCCTGACCGAGGAGATCTATGACGAAGGTCCGGTACTCCTCTAGGGTGTCTGCGGTGATCAGGCCTGTGTCAATAGGCATTGTAGTCGCACGAATCGCGGGCATGGCACGCTCGACGTTTTGCTCGGCGAGGCGGTCCAGTTCAAGTTGGAGGGCCCGGTCCATCACCTTCGAATAGGCGTCACCGTCTGACCGGTCGAAGTGGGGCCGAAATACCCCTGCTATCCAGGACTCGTCCAAGAGTATATGCGTGACGTAACCGGCTACGAAAGCGGCGGTCTTCTCGTCGTTTTTGGCATTGTCACGAAGCTCCGGGTGGGCTGCAAACAGCCCCCTGACCCCATCGCCCACCTCGGCGAAAGTCAGTGGCGCGTAGTGGTACTCTGCACGGTCTCGCTTTGTAATGGAGCGCACGTCAGGAGAAACAGTGCCCAAAAGGAAATAGCCCGGGTTATTTACCAGGGTGCGGTTGCCGAGCCGGTCAGCGGCTTGCCAGGCAAGGTCTATGTGGGCAGGAAGGTTGGGCACTGATACCACCGGGCCAAGAGTCGCCTGCGTACTGTGCAGAGGTCAGGCGCTCCGAACGGGGATCCGAACTAATTCGGCGAAGTCAGACGCTCGACCGCCGAGCACTCTGAGTGGAAGACGTAGTCGGGCTGGGATACGGTCACGCTACTGCCCCCCAACTTTCTGAACTGGTCAACGGCGCCCAGCAGCTTATCCTTCTCGGCTATGACCGTGACGGAGAACCAGCCGTTGCCGTCGCCGGTGTATACCTTGGAGATGGTCGGTCCTCTGAGTCCAGAGATGTCGGCGTGCTTCAGCACATAGGCTGCCAGGCTGTCAGGGTCCTCGCCCTTCATATTTGCAGTGATGGTGTAGAAATCCAGTGACCGCATCCGGCCCTCGATGCGTTCGACCACGGCGGTGGCGAGGCGCAGCTTTTCGGGGTCGGCGGCAAGGAGCGCTCCGTTGCCTATGAGACACGCCTCGGAGGTCACTACGGAGCCACCGGCGATGGTCTTGAGTCGGTTCGCACGCATCGTCGTGCCTGTCGATGATATGTCCGCGATGATGTCGGCATAGCCCATTTCCGGGGCGGCCTCCAGCGTGCCGTTTGACTGAACAAGAGTGAAGAAAGCTACGCCGTGGCCCAAAAGGAATCGCTCCACGAGCCTGGGGTACTTGGTGGCGATACGCAGGTCGGTGCCCTTGGCGCGGAACTCGACGGCAAGGTCTGCAAGGTCCGCCAGGGAGGAGACGTCTACCCAGGAGTCGGGGACGCCAAGAGCCAGTTCAGCTTGGCCAAACCCGAGATTCTCGATCACGACGCGCGAACCGCCTCCTTCCCGTCGGGTTTCGAGGAAGCGGTCTAGCCCCACAAGCCCCAGTTCGGCACTGCCCTCCTCGACCTTCATGGCGATGTCAGAGCCGCGCTGGAAGTGGACGGCGACGCCAGGCAGAGACGGTATCTCTGCTGTGTAGCGCCGCAGGTTGCGCCTGCTGACGCCCATGCCGCTGGACTTGAGGAACAGGAGCGAAGGATCGTGAAGAGCGCCATCGCTTGGAACGGCGAGTCGAAGCATCAGGACTCCTTGGAAGGCTGGCGGTTGCCCTCGACCGCGTCTGCGAGTTGATTAAGGGCGAAAGCGAAGCCGAGAGCGGGCACATCGCCGCCTCCCAGAGCTCTCACGAGGCCATCATATCGGCCCCCACCTCCCAGATACGCACCGTCCAGTGTTAGCTCGAATATCATCCCTGTGTAATAGGAAATGCCGCGAGCTAGGCCCAGATCGATGGTCACACTGGAGCTATCTATGCCCCTGGTCGATAGGGCGTCGCATAGCCCATCCAGGCTGTCGAGTGGACCCACACCCAACCCCAGGTTTGTCGTGGCCTCCCGGGCGCGTGCGAGAGCATCTGCTGGGCTACCTTCAATGGAGGCCAGGGACGCTACAAACTCGAGGGCCGACGTCAGGTTTTCAGGTCGGTCTAAGGAGTGCCACTTACTTATCAGCCTGTCTATTATTTCTCTGCTGGAGCGTCGGCCTGTGTTGCCGGACATCGGCCCCGCCAATACACCCTGCATTAGCTCGATCACGGCCTCGCCGCTCAGGTTCCCGATATCCGTGACGCCGGCCAGCTCTTGGGCATCTCTCATGAGACCCATCTCCCGGGCACGTCGAACAAGAGTTTCGGCGTCCGTCTTGCCTAGCTTAAGGTTCTGGATGCTGCCGAATACGAACAGCCTGGCTGCCTCCGACAGATCGTATGCGGCCATGAGCTGTTGGAGGACGCCCAGGTTCCCGACTCGAATTTTCGCCCCTTGTACGCCCAACCTTGCCAGAGCGTCCCAGGCCAGCGCAAGAATCTCCGCGTCGGCCTCTATTCCACCCAGTCCGATAAGCTCGGCGCCCATCTGATGGAATTGGCGGTATGCGCCGTCACCGTCGTAGCGAAAAACAGGGCCGCTGTACCGCCATCTGACAGGCGCCTCGAGCCCGTCGTTCTCTGAGACGAAGTAGCGAATAACGGAGGAGGTAAATTCGGGGCGCAGGCTAACGTTGTGTCCTGCGGGGTCCACGAAGGAGTAGAGCTGGCCTGTAAGCTCGCCGCCCGACTTGCGGGCGAACAACTCAGTCTCCTCCAGAACCGGGGTCTGGACGGCCTCGTAGCCACGCGCCTCCACAAAAGCGTCGAGGCGGTCTGCCATGTCTTTGACCCTGCGGTAGGAGTTGCCCCGGAGGTCTCGCA
Source organism: uncultured Chloroflexota bacterium (assembly GCA_913030785.1). Taxonomy (GTDB): domain Bacteria; phylum Chloroflexota; class Dehalococcoidia; order Lucifugimonadales; family CAJWER01; genus CAJWER01. The sequence goes on from CAJWER010000004.1 coordinate 6,529, forward strand.
TGCCCGGGAGCCGGCCAACCTGTGTGCTGCTCAAGATTTGATCCTAGAATAAGGTGTCGTAATTCTAACACCAGGCCGTATCTACCTTCAATTTGGATGGAGGACATTTGCGAGGCACTTTTACCGACCCAAAGATTTCCGGTCTACGGCTTTCCAGCGGATTGTCCTTCGGCGAGACGCCGGTCAAATCCAAGAGACACAAACCAAAAGTTGCTGCGACTGGCCCTGATGGCGACTGTTTCCAGAATAGATGGGAGAGCATTCCACATGAATCCGTCGGTCTGTTGACTCCGTAACAGTGGTTAGCCATAATCCTGGGAGGAACGTATGTAGAGGCGGGAGGTGACGCTCGAATTGTACCGGAGAGAACTGCTCAAGGGCAGCACCGAAACGCTGATTCTATCCCTCGTTTCCGAGGTGCCGATGTACGGCTACCAGCTCGTGAAAGAGATGGAAGTACGTAGTAGCGGCTACTTCCATCTCAAGGAGGGGACCCTATACCCTGCCCTTCACAGGCTGGAGCGTGACGGCCTTGTAGAGGGCACCTGGGAAGACTCCCCAACGGGGGCAGAGCCGTCGGTACTATCGCATCACCGGAGAGGGCGAGGAGAAGCTCCACTCGATGCTGCAAGAGTGGGATCTTTTCACCCGGGCCGTCAACCTCGTGGCCAAGCCTGTGTCGGACCTGGCAAAGGTTGTGTTTAAGTCCAGATGACATCCCTCGCGCTCCGATATCTCTCGGATGTCGCAAGGCATCTTCACCTGGCGTCTACAGACAAGGACGAGATACTCACAGAGATCCGATATCGCATCAAATACCCTGCCCGGGAATTGATGGATGAGGGCTTGCCCTCCGATGCAGCCATCTCCTATGCCATTGATGGGCTGGGGCGGCCTCAGAGTTTGGCCGAGCAGGGCTCTTGGCGATTACGTCCCCCCCCCCACGTTTGTTTTGGACTGGCTGAGTTATCAGCGCGGACTCAGCTACATGGCACTTTTTGTCGCTTCTGCCATGGCACTGGTCATTGTCCTTGCCCCTGCCCTCTACGACCTTAGGGCAAAAATGTTGCAACCGAGGATTCGGTTCTTGCTAATGGCGGTCGCAAGGTCTAGTCCTTGATCCTCCCTGCCGGGAAAGACACGTAGCCGTCCTCACATCCCCTTTGCATATGTCCGTGGAAGCTCCTACGATTGCTGGATGCTGACTCCACAATCCATATGGTCTCCCAGATGAATCCCCTGGACAGGGTGGCTGTGATAGTAGACAGCGCCGCGTCACTGCCTGACTGGGCAATGGACGATCCGCTACTGCACGTAGTGCCGATGCAGCTAGTAATCGGGGGCCGGACATACCTTGATGGCAAGGAGATGTCCCCTACCGAGTTCTACCGGCTGCAAAAGGGTTTATCACAAGCGGCTACGACTGCGGCACCAACCCCACAGAACTACGCTTCTGCGTTCGAGGCAGCCGCACTGAGTTCGTCTTCCATATTGTGCTTGTGCGTCGCGCGACGATATAGCGTGGCCCATGACTCTGCTCTGCTGGCAGTGCGGCGAGCGCAGCAGTCACTCCCCGATGTCAAGATCGCCGCACTCGACTCTGGCAGCGCGGCCGGTGGCGAGGGACTCATCGCACTGGAGGCGTTGCGTGCCGCCAATCGGGGTTTGGATCTCACGGAGGTTGTAAAGGCGGCCCGAGAGGTTGCGGATAAAGTGTCGCTTGTCGCGTTCCTGGACACGTTGTACTACGTGTGGAAGGGAGGGCGCGTGCCTAGACTCGCATATGCGAGCGCGTCTTTACTTGGTCTCAAACCCATGTTTGAGCTTGCGAGTGGCGAGGTCCGAGCCATTGGCCGTCCGCGCACAAGGGCCCGAGCGATGCGCAGGCTCGTGGATGCAATGCGAAAGCGCGTCGGCGACCGACCGGTTCACGTCGGGGTCATGCACGGAGACTGCCCTGAAGAAGCCCAGGAGCTTCGTCAAGTTGTGGAGCTTGAGTTTGACTGCCGCGGGCTCTTCGTGAGCGAATTCACGCCCGTCATGGGAGCCCACACTGGGCCAGGCCTCCTCGGCCTCGCCTTTTGGGCGCAGGGATAGCGCGTGGACTCCAGGTTCACTCTCCCGAAGCCCTGGGTCGGTCCCGGAGCCAGCTTTGCAGCCGTCCCCAAGACCGACCTCCGAACCGTGAGGGAGGTGTCGCCCCGAATTCGCGTTCGCGACTAGGCCTGACGGAGCCCTGCGTCGCCCATTAAGGGAGACGATCGCGGACGTGGGCTTGATCCGGAGCATGCACGCAATTATTTGGGTCGGATGGTCCGGTTCCTTCGTCGCCAACCCTTTTCATCTCAGGCTATCGCAACCGCTATTTCAGTAGCGGGCTTTCGCCTCTATGTTACCCCTCCGTTTTTCGGAGAAGTATTGGAATCGGTACAATAATAGAGTATCAGCCGACCCACATAAGGGACACGTGGGAAACCACCCTATTTGCTGGTGTTGGTTCTTAATTGGTATCGCTGCTAACACTGACAGACATGGCGGAATTTCGTGCTCAAGCACGGCAACACGCGGCGCAGCCATATGCAACTGCGAAGGGGCGTCCTGAGTTTATGGAGTGTGTAGACCGTCAATATCTTCCGCTTCCATGTCACCCCAAGTGGGTGAGAAAGATCCGGGGGAGTGGGCACGTCTCCACCGCTAGATGGATGCGGGTCCCCCGCCCCGGATACTTCGCGGCCTATTCAACATGAGAGACGTCTGGAATCCGCCGCTACCTACGGGCTGGTCTGGTGGCTTCTGGCCCTCAGGGACTTTACGATCGCGAGTACACCTGCTGCGACACCTCCTAGAACAAGGATCGCTTCCACCGAATCTATGATTCAGTCCACCAGGTCCCAACGCAACAGCAGCCCGGCTGTTATTAGCGCGACGGCTATCAGAACTAGGCTGTTTCTTCCCTCTAGCATCGCTCTTGCTCCTTTTGCACCTACTAGGGTCCGGGTGACCCTTCCAATATGAATTACACGTAAGTACAATACAGCACTACTTGTTTGTCAGCAAAGGCATTCTGTTCGCTCGCTAGTTGGTTCGGCCTGTCTGAGGATTCTCTATAATGTTCTGAGCCCTCGGCGAAGGTCACTGGAATGGCGCTCAACCACATATTGCAAGTTGCCGACATGGTCACAAGCCGGTCCTTCGCCGTCAGAATATTCCCTGGCGACGAAGTGTTGCCGCTTTGCTCTCTTTTGGACAGCTATCTTAAAAAGCCAGATATCGACAGGCTCGTGGAGGATTCACGAATTGCGCCAGAGTCGTCCGAGACGCTCCTCTCGATGCAGGACCTGGTATATCTGAGCAGCGATGACGGCTATCTGGGTGCGATGTTCAACGGCGTAAGTTTCAGGCAGGGCGAGACTCCCATAGAGTTAGAGGAGCAGCCGGTGTTCCGACCTCTAATCGTCGCAGACAAGGAGGTCCTGCTGGGTGGAGTGGAGATCGACCGTCTGGGCGTCGGGTACGATCGCAATTGGACGGGCTTCGCCAGGCGTAGATGGGAAAGGCATTCGGCGGAATACCGCGCATTTGTAGCCGAAACCCTTGAGTCGGTCTATGGAGATGAGCGGGCCGCTGAGATCGAGCAGCACAATTCCCCCGGCTGGAAGGTAGATCTGGTCAGGGCTTTGGCGAGCCGGATCTGGGAGAGTCCCTTTGAGAACTACTCGAGGTTTATCGGGCACAAGCTCGTATACAAGTCGGGTGACGAAACGGTGCGGAGCATCATGGACCGCGGGGGCGGAATCTGCTCGGAGAAGGTCCAGGCCCTCAAGTTCCTGACTGATCACTTTGGCATCGAGTCGGAGTATGTGCTGGCGGGGGCGAATGTACCCGGCCCGGTTCCTGAAGACCGGCTGCGGGAGCTGCTGAGCACGTTCGACTTCCGGTTCGCGCGCCGTCACATGCGTTACTGGCAACACACTGCCCTGCTCTATCACATTGACGGGGTTCCCGTGCTGGTGGACGCTACCAACGGCAATGTGCCCTTCCTGTTCGAAGAGGGTGATTCGGCCGAGCGGTTGCTGAGTTATGAATCGAGAACCTTTGTACCTGTCAGGATGGCCGTTCACGAAGAAAAGTTCTATTACCATCGCGTAGCGCAGGACATCCCCGAAAACCTGTTCTTCGCCCTTGAGGGCTGGATTCCCCACGTTGACTTGGTGCAGGTCTTCGACAATGAGCTTGGCCTGTGTATCACCGAGGACTACATGGTGACGCCTCTGGTGTACCGAGCAGAAAAGACTCTGGAGCGGCTGACGCGCGAGTACACACAGGTATGCGACCAAGCGGGGCTTGAATGCGAGGTGTCGCCCACGTGGGAGATGGAGACAGGCCTGGGATCGGCCTTCGTTGAGGCGCACCCGAGGGCCGCAGCAAAGGTGATGGCCGCAAGGGAGCACCTCTTGGCGCGTTACGACGACTGCCACGGGTTCGGACATGAGGCGGGCCTGGTTGTAATCCAGCTTCGCGACCCTGGGGCCGGCGTAGGCTAGAGGCGACCCATGGCACACAAGACTTACGACACGCCAGAGAACGTGGTAGAGCTACTGGACCGCCTCGTGGGTGCAGCGGCTGGCACAGTGTTCTACGACTCGAAGTTGGGCGGACGCCGCAGCGTCGATAGCCTTTGGGAATTTCGGTCGCTTCCCATCACTCCTCTGGCGGAACTAAGACGGCAGCGACTGATCGACACATTGGCTCGGCCCGATGAGGTTGAATGGATCGTAGGACCGCGGACGGCACGTGTGCGAAAGGCACTGGCCGTTGCGGAAGGGGTGGAGCAGACGGGCGCCCGATACGACGTTTTTCGCGACGCCCTTCGTGAGGTTGATCCCGAGTCGCTACTACGGAGTTGCGCGGTGATTTCATCTCCGGAACGGCGATACTTTGCGGTGGAGATCAGCACAATCCTGGGATACGTGGGTATTCAGGCCCACGTGTTCTCGGACACGGACCGGCTGCGTACACGAGAGGTTCTACAGGAGATTTCTCCAGATCTGGTGGTTGTGTTGAGCGACTGGCTGGCTAGTCCGGATATTCCGACGGAAACACAGGTCTGCGTCACGTTTGATAGGGGCGTACGGTTCATGGAACGAGGCCAGCTCGACGTGTTCCACGTCGACGAGCTTGGGTTCCTGGGGCACTCGGCCGATGGGCGGCAGTGGATACTCTATAATGACCTCTACTTGTACGAAAGGTCGGCTTCGGGGTGTCTGGTAGTGACTGCGCTGCATAATCTGGTTCAGCCGCTACTACGCATAGAAACCGAGGACCCGGCAGAGGGCTTCGGGCTGCCCCTGGCCAAATGAGTTGAATAGTTATCGGGCGAGGACGACACCTACGATGTTCTACTCACTAACACGAATGATCCGGCAGATGCGACGTCGCAAGGAGGTTGGCGTTGCGGTCCTGCTCGGAGTCATCACAATTAGCATTGTGGGGAACACGCTAACATTCTATTTTTTCGATCGTGTGGAACGCCCCGAAATCACGATCTGGGACGGTCTATGGTTTAGCGTGGTGTCGATCACCACAATTGGATACGGCGATATCTCGTCTACGACCCTGGGCGGACGGATTGGGACGGCGTTTTTCATCGTCTTGGTGGGCCTGGCGACATTCACGACCGCGATCGGGATGGCGGTGGATTGGATCGCGGATTCCCGGCAAAAGGAGCGCACGGGTATGGGTAAATCGGGCCTTAGAGGCCATTTGATGATCATCAATTTCCCGGGCGAGTCCCGGGTTCGGGCGGTCATCAAAGAGTATCGTGACGACGTGTATCACGGGTCCGCGGAAGTAGTCATCATGTCCGACAAGCTCATGGAGCTGCCGTTCCACATCGACGGCGTATCGTTCATTCGCGGAGACCCTCTTGATGAGGAGACTCACAAGCGGGCCAACATCGCGCGTGCAGGACAGGCGATCATCCTTAGCCCCAGCCACGAGGATCCGAGAAGTGACAGCCTCGTGGCCTCGATTGCGTTCGTGATGAACAACATGAACCCGGAGATAGACATCGTCGTGGAGTGCCTTGACTTTAAGCATACCGCACTTTTCAACGTGTCGGACCGCGTCAGTCTGGTCTATACCCTGCAACTAGCCAACAATCTGCTGGTTCAGGAGGCTCAGGATCCTGGCGTGAGCATGGTGACTCAGGCGATCACAAGCAATCAGATCGAAGGGACAATCTCTACCACCTTCGTGGAATCCACTCCGACTGAGGCCAAGCCCTATGTCGGCGTAGCCAAGCAACTGCTGGATAACGGAATTAACCTGGTCGGGGTCGTAAGGGACCGCACTGCGAAGGTGAGTTTCGACGGGATCAATCTCGCTGAGGGGGATGGTCTGGTGTATGTCGCCAAGACTCGGCTCTCCTGGAAAGCCTTGCAAGGCCTATTGTCGTGAGAGGTGGTCGTGTCGCGTCGAAGTTCGGTTGTTATAGTACGGATACATGGAAGGGCACGCGATCACGAATACGCTTGTGAAGACGCTCGGGGAGCCCTTTGCAGGCGCCCGAGCCGCGCTGCGCCCCGTCCTGATCCACGCCCACTCTCAATTCAGCGTATATCGCGAGTCCATGGCCAAGGCTGGAATCTCTGCACGCGAACTGCACACATGTGACCCGTTGAGGCTATTGGAAGCGCTGGCCCCCCTTGAAGGAGACGCCTTCTACCGACTCGCCGACGAGGCCTTTGTTACGGCAGACGAGGTAGTGGACCTCGAGGCGTCTTCAGGGACCACCGGACACCGCAAGAGGCGGGCGATCACCTATCGTGATGAGATCGTGGAGTCCAAGTTCCTGGCGCGCCTATTTCGCGTGTGCGGTCTTGGCGACACTGACCTTGTTGCGTGCCTGGATACCGGGCCGCTAACGCTGATGGTCTCATTCACCCGTGCTCTCGAAGAGATGGGGGTTGCCGAGGCCTATGCCCTTTCAGCCGGTCCCGACCCTGCCGCAACGATCGATAACCTACTTGTGCTGGACCCCACTGTCATCGTCACGGTGCCATCGGTATTAGAACGATGCCTGGATATCCTGGTTCGCGGACTCGCGGGGCGTCCGAATGCAAAATTGCGTGCGCTGGTGTACGTTGGCGAGCCGCTTCGAAGTGCAACGCATGCGCGCCTTGTAGACGACCTGGGACTCGAGGTCTTCGCCTATTACGGTGCATCGGAGACATCGGCCCTGGGGATCGAGTGCCAGGCCCACGACGGCATCCACCTTTTCAACGAACAGAACTTCTTCGAGATTTCGACTGAGGGACCGGGCGACACCCACGGAAGACTATTGGTAACCACCCTTCATCAGGAAGGGCTTCCGTTGCTCAGATACTCCCTGGGCGATTTGGTGAAGTTGCGGTCCGGACCGTGTGCCTGTGGCCTGCCAGACCCCAGAGTGGACGTGATCGGGAGAACGGACGGCAGTGTGTCGCTGCTCGGCGTCAAGGTGTCCTACGACGGTATCCGGCGGGCGGCATACCGCGAGATGAGCACTCAGGGGCTGATCGAGGTGGTACTCAGTGACGATGACGGAGACAAGATGACCATCGTGCTCCCGAATGACATGGCCGCTGATGAGCTACTTATCAGACGCTCACTCACCGGTAAGGAGCCCGAACTGGCGTATCTGTTCGCTGGGAAATTTGTGGAGTTGGAGTTGACCTTTGCCAACGATGCCCATTTCCAGGACGCACGTAAGGAAAAGCGTGTCGTAGATCTGAGGAGGGGCTGATGGTCCTGCAGGCCGCCGGTCTCGCTGTTAGATGGGTAACGGGCGGTGAGGTCGCCGTCGAGGCTCACAGCCTGCTGCAGGAAAACCTCGGTCCAGCTAACGTGGAAGACCTGGCGACGTTTATAAAAACAATAGGCCCATCGCGCGATGATCGCGCTATGACCAGAATGTTGTGCGCTTTTGACGATAGTGGGGTGCTGGCAGTAGTGGCAGGAGCCCGCCTCGGGAGGCTGAACGCCGCGATGCTGCTCTACTCTGCGGTCCGCAATGACATGCGGCGCAAGGGCGTGTATTCCGCGCTGCGGTCGAAGGTGCTGGACGCTCTCCGCGACGAGGATGCGCGGCCCTTAGACTACGTCGTATCGGAGCTCGAGCCTGAAGGAATCTTGTGGCGTTACTACCGTAAACACTGGAATGCCTGGATCGTCCCGTGCGATTACCGCGTGCCTGATACGCAGGGGCTCACACCCAGACTCTTAGATCTGGTCATAGTGCCGGGTGAGAGACGACCAGGATTAGACGAAATCGCGGAGATCGTCCGTGAGGTGTACGAGGGCGTGTACCGGCTCGTCCCTGCAGATAGCAGCGACGAGTATCTGTCCGTAATACAATCGATCCGAAACGATGGGCCCGAACCAGGGGCGTGAGGCACACTACGGTGATCGAGAAAATACTGGTCCCTTTGGATGGGTCCGATCAGTCCGAGGCGATTCTTCCCTATGTGTCAAAAGTGTCCACTGGACTTGGCGCGACGGTAGTCCTCGTGTCGGTGTTGGATCAGGGCTCGCTGGGTGTACGGCGGTCGTACTTTTCCCGTTTGTATCAGCGTGTTGAGAGCGGCGCAAGAAAGGGCCTGGAGGCCGCCGCAAGGTCTCTTGCAGACGTCGGCGTTACCGTCGAGGAGGTTGTGGTGTCGGGCAGGTCTGCTGAGGAGATCGTTCGCGCCGCCGATGCCCACGAATGCAGTATGATTATGATGTCGACCCATGGCCGAAACGCCCTTGCCAGGGGTATTCTGGGCTCTGTCACCGACGCGGTGATACATTCCGCCAATGTGCCTGTTCTGGCGATGACGCCCGAGCGAGCCACTACCTACCGGGGTGAGGATAGTACGCTGACCAGTGTCCTGGTCGCGTTGGACGGTTCGGAGCTAGCCGAGACGGTACTTCCTTATGTCACAGACATTGCTTCGAGACTTTCGCTTGAGATCCTCCTGGTTCGAGTCGTACCTCCTATCCATGCGTTCTGGATGGACCATCTTCCAGAGGAGCTGTCGGAGGAGCAGGAGCAGGCGGAAACCGATGCCAGGGATTATCTGGAGAAAACAGCTGCCAGGCTTTCAGGGAGTGGGTTGAATGTCCAGTGGCGGTTGCTAGCCGGCCACCCAGCTACGGCGATCGTGGAACTTGCGCGAGAGATGCCGCATGACATCGTGGCACTCGCGACTCACGGGCGTTCCGGCATTGCTCGACTGGCCATGGGTAGCGTCTCCGAAGCCGTTATACGCGGCACTGGGGATCCGGTCCTGGTTGTGAGGCCGCTGGAAGTCCAAACGCCGAATCAAGCTTAGTCCACGCTCTGGACCTGGCCCGCACAGGAGTGTTTGGCTTGGAGAGAGTCGTACCATTCCCAGATTCCGAACCCGGTGGCTGGCCAGGCAGGCTAGCTTCCAGGATTGCGAGCCTCGCAGATCTGCGACCCTCCGAAGACGCCTCCCAACTTCCTGCCGAGGCGCGTAGTCTCGGGTTTTCACGATACTCCGACACAGAGTTGAAGGACGCCCTCTCCGACATCCAGGGCGATGCGCTGTCCTGGGTATTCGGTATCGTAGACGAGACAGTCTCGCGTCGCCTTGGGGCTTGGCGCGTCTTCGCTCAGGACCCGCTACATCCACTCCACGACATCTCGAAATCAATCTTCATTCGCGGCACCTACCGATCAGATCCCGACTTCCAGTCGGATGATTCTCTCATCGATTCACTGGTATTCAGACGTCATATCGAGGACGTCGCTACGGAGATGAAGCTAAGCGATGTGGAAGCCGAGATCGTGTGGGGCATGGTCTGTGTGGCTGAGCGAGGCTCTGCCGATTACGGCACGAACATCCATCTGCCCGCGCGGTTCTACGAGGCGCTGGCGACGCACGATACCGATGGGACTTGGCGGCTGAGGGCTACGAACGAGCAGCTCATAGCTGGCGAACTACTTTATCGCGGGCGCGTTGTCGAGATGGAAGCGGGCGAGGGAAAGACCATCGCCGCTGCCTTCCCTGCCATTCTTCACGCGGCGCGGGGCCGCCGCGTGCATATCATCACCGCCAACGATTACCTGGCCCTTAGAGACGCGGAGTGGCTTGCGCCGGTGTATGAATCTCTGGGGCTCACCGTACGGGCCATACTTGGCTCCATGGAAGACGCCGAGAGGAGAGACGCTTACAGGGCGGACGTGGTCTACTCCACCGTTCGGGAGCTTGGTTTTGATTACCTGAGGGACAATCTCAGGTACCTGGAAACGGATATGGTTCAGGGCACTTTGGACGTGGCCATCGTCGATGAGGCGGACCAGGCCCTCGTTGACGAATCCCAGACTCCACTTATTATTTCCGGCGGCGCCACACCTGGTACCAGGTCGGTCCACAAGGCAAACAAAGTCATTGTGGATATGACGGACGCGCAACAAGTGGTCGTGCGAAGCATTGAGGAGGATTTGCGAGCAGCCGAGCAATCGCCGAAACAACGCAAAGCTCTCTTGGTGCGGCTGGCTCTGGCCGACCCGCGTTCTGAGACATTTGCGAGCCACCTGGAAGGCAACGGCAAATTACGGGCAAGGGTGCGCTCAGCGGCCCTGATGGCAGCATCGTCCAAGAATGCGCACGAGTCCCCGCCCCTCGAAGGGCTCTACTACCACGTGGACCTCGAGCATGGACTGGCGACCCTGACAGACCTGGGCCACCAGTTCGTGGAAGGTCGGTTGGGTTCTGTGTTCGACACTAGCACGCTTGAGGCGGCAATTTCCGGAGTCCAGTCCGATCATGACACTGCTTTGGAGGACAGACGCGCGTCTGTAACACCCCTGGTACGCCGTCTCTCTCAAAGACAGGGCCAGATGAATCAGGTGCACCAGGCATTGACAGCGCACTTGTTGTTGCGTCGGGACGACGACTACGTGATAACCGAGGACACGGTGGTATTGGTAGACGGGCCCACGGGACGCGCCCGACCTGACAGTCGATACCAACACGGACTGCAATCGGCCATCGAAGCCAAAGAAGGCGTCCGCGTCCACCAAGATTCCGCAGTCCTTGCACAGATATCGATTCAGGGATTCATCAGGCAGTATGAGAGTGTGGCAGGGATGACCGGGACGGCTTTGGACGCTCAAGACGAGCTGCGCCGCGAGTACGGACTGTCTGTCGCCGCTGTTTCCCCGAGCCGCCCATCCAGGCGCGTCGATTGGCCTGCCAGGGTATATCAAACGCGGCGGGACAAGCTGAGCGCCCTTTCCGACGATGTGAGTCACTGGAAGCGGGTGGGCAGGCCGGTGCTGATTGGCACGACGACTGTCGAGCAGTCGGAAGAGGTCAGTGAACAGCTAAGGCGATCAGGAATCGACCACCGTGTCCTCAACGCGGTCCGAAATGCCGAAGAGGCGGAAATAGTCAGGTCTGCTGGACGTGTTGGCGCGGTCACGGTGGCTACCAACATGGCCGGCAGGGGCACCGACATACTGCTCGACCCTGACCTGGACAAGGTGATCGCCGCAAGCTGCGCGGAGGTCGTGTCGCATATGCTGGACGATGGCGCAGGTAGCGTTTGGGTTAGTTGCGACACCATAGAAGACGCGAACACCATGGAGTCCGCTTTCGCGCATATGGCCGGTTTGCGGCTTGAGCGAAAGGCCTCGGATATCGTCGCCTCACCCAAGGTGGCCCCGTCCTCCCCTGCACCATATACCAGGATCGAGTTTGGCTGTGGGTTGCACGTCATTGGAACAGAGTTGAACGACTCTGCTCGTGTGGACGCTCAGCTTCGCGGCAGGGCCGGCAGGCAAGGCTCCTCCGGTTCGTCCGGCTTTGTCCTATCTCTGGAGGACAGGACGCTGGCCGTCTTGGGCATTGGAGAGCTGCCAGACGCGGAAGCCGGCGTAGACGCAGCGGGCAGGCACTTCTTTGAGGGCGCGGCTACGACCAAGGCCCTTAGCTCCGCGATGTCGTGGATGGAGCAGGATACCACCGCCGGGCGCACCATAATGTCGGACTACCAGAGGGTGCTCGAGGAGCAGACTCTGGCATACTATCGGGCCCGTCGCGACATAGTTACCGACGATCATTTTCACGCCACGTACGTCGAGCTGACCCGAGAGGCAGCGGCGCGTTTCGTCGAGCGTCACTTCCCTCCCACACGACCGGGCGACTACGCCGACCGGTTCGACGAGCTGGCTGAAGAGGCGTCGCTGGACTATGGCCTGGACTGTAGCCCTATGTGGGGTTTGGGTGTCGACGCATTGTCAGAAAAGATCGTCGAAGCAGTTGAGGATCGGCTGGCGCAGGCAAGGGGTGAGGTGGGAGCGACCGTGTTCGACGCCCTCGAGAAGGTCACCTTTGTGCAGACGGCGGATGAGGCCTGGCATTCGCACCTTGGAGTGCTGGACGGCATGACTGCGGCGATGCTATTGAGCCCATGGGGCCACCGAACCGCTGTTGCCGACTATTCAGCGAGATGCCGGGAGGCCTATGCCGAGTTCAGGCTTGGCATTGTCGATGAGTTTGTACCGCGGCTTCTCGAAGCGTCAAAAGACAACGACGGCGAGACAGAGTCTGCCCCTGAGGCTAGTCTGCTGTCGGAGTTGCAGACTATCCTAGGATAGAGTTTGCGAGGATGGCGAAGAACAAGGCCACGAAGTCAGTTGGCCAATGCCCCGGTGAGTCTCTATACTAGGGACCGCGAGGAGGATTGCAATGACCACAAAAATGCGTAGGGCTGGCAAGAGGACCGTTGCGGGGGCACTGATCGCGGCCGGGCCGGTGATCGCCGCCTGCAGCTTGGGACCTAGCTACGACGAGTGGGCCGCGACCGACGGCGCGGCGGGTCGCATCAACCTTGAAGAGGTACAGAAAGCATTCAAAGATGCAAACAGCGTCACCGAATTCGAGCGGCGCGTAAACGAAATCTACGAGGGGGATGGCCTGATACTCGTTAGAGCTAGGCAGGATCCCGACGCTTTGGTCATTGAGGGGTGGGAGGATCTGAGCGGCAATTTCGAGATCGATGAGACGACCGACGACAAGCTCTTCGATATCGTGGAGCGCGACAAGCAGCACGAGATGAGAGGCTACGGGTCGAACTCGTATTACAATCGCGGCTTTGGTGGTGGGAATTTCCTCTTCACTTACATGGTCATCTCGTCCCTGAGCCCTCGCGGCTACTACTATTCCACATCACCAACGTATGCCCGGGGCGGCCTGCGAAGTTCCCGCACCAGCTATCGCAGTTCAAATGGATACAAGTCCCAGGTGTCCAAGAACAGCAAGTATTTCAGCAGCAAAGGTGGGTATGCAGCGTCCACCTATAAATCTGCCGGGAGCAGGCAGTCCACCGCGCGCCAGTCTTATAAATCGAAGCAACAGACCAGCGGCGCGTTCAAGAGCAGCAGCACCGGGGTACGAAGCAGATGGGGATCGTCATCGGCGCGGTCCACTCGCTCAAGGGGTGGTCGTGGCGGCGGGTTCCGTGGCTTCGGAGGCGCCCAGACTATAGTCGGGCCTACGCGACCAGAATACAGGTCGTAGCCCATCTTTGGTGGCGTCCATGCCAAGATACACTAAGGGCCCGCCACCCTCTCAGCAGCAGTCGCCGACGGCACCCTATGCGGTGCAGTTTCGTGTGACGCTGGGTGACATGCCTCTGCAAGACGCCTACGTGGCGAGCGCGCAGGCTATATCCTGCGACGAGACTCTGGGTACTCTGCTCGGCCGGGTTTTCACCCTCCACTTGTCGACCCGCATGGACGAAGAAATCATGTCTGGTTCGACGATCGACCCCGATTCCCTGGCAATGCACGCCGAGCTTTCGAAGATGATTTACGATGCCCAGGCCGCACGTTGCTCCCTGAGGTTTTTCGTTAACCACGGCCCTGAAATTGACGCAACCGACCCGGTTGCTCCTCATTTTCGTCAGGTCGGAGCAGACGCAAATTTGTGGCAATTTGACCTAGTGGTCGAGCAGCGTTTTACGCCCCTTGATTACGCGATATCCCGTGGGGACTGGTCGAGCGAGCCAGATCTGGTCCATTGGCTGGAAGACTCCACTGCCCTACTTTTGGCGGATGCAGAAAGCCCCAATATTTCCGAGGCCACCGCTCGGCGGCTTGTTGATCAGGGGCTGTTCGAACCTCAACTGCCAAACGGCCCGTTGGTCGTCACGGACGCAGGTCGTACCAGGCGCTACGAGCTTGAGTCGGAGGCCGAATCATACGACGAGCAGTACGGAATCTTCGAGGAAGTGCTCTACGACGATGAGTCACAGGTGGCCGATTTCGGCTCCGGGTCGGGCCAGGATTTGAGATCGCTGGTCTATGAGGCGGAGAGTCTCGACCCCGTACGCACCACTTTCCTTGTGGGCATGTTGGGCTCAGCGGACGATGCGCTGGCAATGCAAGACCATCAGCGCTTCTTTACAGCGTTGTTGATCCCGGCGGTTGACCGTCCATATCTGGACAACGCGGACGTTGAGCAGATAATAGAGACGGGACTAGCCCTGGTAGAGCTAGATGCCGAAGCCAGGCAACGCGATATCGCGCGCAGGCAGGCTGTCAGTCACGCCAGGCGGCAAACTCGCCCTAAAGGCGGCCAGGCGCGTACCTAGTCGTCGCCTTTACTCATGTGATTGTTGTCTGCTGCGGCTTGATAGCCGCAGCTTCGCTAACCACCGAACGTCCTGATCGATTTAGTTGTTGTTGTGGCAAGCTGCCCACCACGTACATCCGAAACTTGACCGCGGGGCTTGCGAAGCCGCCCCGGATGTACATCTAGATCGTAGGTCATGCTATGACGTGCGTCATCAAAGCAATCCCCCCATTTGTCTGGTGTCCACACCTGAGGCAGCGGAGATACGAGAGAGCATGGGCGGATTTCACGCCGCGACCCTTGTTCAAATGAAAAGGCCCCTACCCTGATCAGGATAGGGGCCTTTGAACGTACTGTCCGGGAACTTGGCTAGATCGCGAAGTAGAGAATAATCGAAGCTCCGATCACGACACCGCTCTCGATGAATGCCACGCCGACGTTGCGGTCGACCGCCAGTTCATGGGAGATTCTGGTGCCTGGGAGCAGTGCGAAGTCGACGGCTATCCGAACGACGTACAGTAGCGCGAAGCCGATCACCGCGAAGGTCAGGAAAGATGCGATGCTCTCGCCCCAGCCAATGAATTCGCCGAATACAGCCTTGAATGTTACGAGCCCGATGGCCACCAGGTTGCCACCCAGAGCAACGCCGACGGCGACGTTATTCTTCTCGATCTCATCGTGGATGTTGAAGGACGTAGTCAGCTCGTAGAAGAAGCTAAAGAGCACGAGGACCGCCATGCCCATGCCGAAGAATGCCAGCGACCTGAGTGCACTCTCGGCAATGGAGACTTCGGAAACGCCCTCAATCCCCCCTGTTGAGCCGGCGATAGACGCCGCTATGACAAGCCCAGCCGCCACATAGACACCTGCCTCCACCGCAGCGGAGCCCGAGTTCTGATCTTCGATGATCTCTTTCTCGGTATTGAACTTGTAGAGTACCAGGCGGTCAACCAGCAGTCGAGACGCGTTGAGCAGGACTATGCCCACGAGTGAGTAGATAGCCACCTCAAGGACGTCGAGCCAGAAGTCGCCGGTCCACTGCCACTGGTCGTCACGGACGATATTCAACGGCTGATACAAGACCCCGGCGAAGACGATGATCACGCCCATGAAGTAGCCCGTGATGCTCAGCCCCAGGGCACTGTTGTTCTTCTCGGCAAGCTGCCGATTGATTTTGTAGGGCGTTACAAGGTCGAGTACCAGCTTTGCCACTACGAGCACCACTATTCCGAGTGCGACGTATACGAGGCCTCGGGGGAAGAACTCGAGAGTGTCGATGAATGAGTCGTACATGGGTTTCTCCAGTCGCCTGTCGGGCGATCAGCGCTTGTAGAGTGAGACGATTTCGGGTGCGACCGATTCGACAAAGTGGCCCTGGAAGGGCATGCCCTCCCACTTGTCTATCGAGAGCAAATGATTACCGTCTTCAGAGGCGAAGTCCCACACGTAGAATCCTTGGCCCTTGCCCTGGTTGTCCTCGTAAAGGAACGCCTCGGAACTGTTGCTGTAGTAGTAGGCCTCGCCGTCGATTTCGATGACGCTGTCGATTGACTGCGCCTCATCCATCTGCACAAGGGCTTCCTCGTCCAGTCCAAGGGTGGAGAGACCTACGGGGCGCTCGTCTACCATTATGGACACGTTGACGCCTCGCGGACCTGACCAATACAGCCACAGTCTCTTGTCTCCGTCAACCCCGAGTATCTCGTACCACTCGCCCCCGTCGCTCTTGTAGCGATTGAGTTTTTCGATGATGAAGTACGATTCCTCGTACTCGATGGACCAATCGGTAACGGTGAACACATCGCCCACGGCCGCACCGGCGATGCTATCGTTGTCAGATTCGGATTTGGACGACTTCCGCTTCTTGCCGAAGAAGGACTTCAACTCCAACACCTCTCAAACACCCTCTCGCGCCACCGCATTGTAGCTAGCGGCCCTGACAGGGTCAACCTTGGCAGTGACGTTACTCTATGAGTGTGCCGGAGTCGAGGTTGTAGAGGTACTTGTTGCCTTCGCCAACCCCTTCGGTGATCACGACCTCATGCACATGAACATCGGTGGATTCGATGTGCATCGATGTGCCCGTCGTTTCGACCAACATGCCGCCAAAGGTCTTGAGCTTGATCCCGGCCTCTACCTCTTCCATGGTGGAATATTTCAATTAGGCTTCCTCATTTCTTTTGTGAGTTCAGTAGTTAAGAGGGACGTGTGTATCGCGTTGTCCCTATGATACCCCGCTAAATCCGGAGCCATTTGCCTCACCTGTCACGCTTGAGCCGTGGACGAGATAGCTTAGCCACAGATTCTACCAGTCTGAGAAGCTGTGATAAAGGCCCTGGGGATGTCTCCCTGCATCAATTTGGAACTCAGACTCAAACGGTCCAATACGTGTGGGCGGCCAACAACTCGAGTTCCATTCAGGCGAATATCGCCTAGGAAGTCCAGAGCGAACTTGGCTTAAGGTGTGATAGGCCCTTGCCGGCACAGCGCGCGCAGCGCCGGCTGTGTTACGCTTTTTGGATGGAAAAAGGACGTGTTGTAGTTGCGATGTCCGGTGGTGTGGACTCATCCGTGGCGGCGCTGCTGTTGAAACAGCAGGGCTACGATGTCGTGGGCGTGACCATGCGGCTGTGGACTGAGGAGCGTGGCGATGTTCCGGCCTCTGCGAAGCGGTGCTGCTCGGTAGAGGACATCGACGATGCTCGGCGGGTCTGCCAGAAGATTGGTGTGCCCCATTACGTCATGAACCTGGAGCGCGAGTTCCAGGAGCACGTAGTTGACTATTTCTGCCAAGAGTACGATCGCGGTCGCACCCCTCATCCGTGCCTCGCATGCAACGACAAGATCAAATTCGATTTCCTGTTGAAGCGAGCCCTTTTCCTGGACGCGGACTACATTGCGACGGGTCACTATGCAAGGGTTGCGAAAACTGGTGAAGCTTACCGATTGCTGAAAGGGCTGGACGCCAGCAAAGATCAGTCCTACGTGCTGTTCACACTTGGACAGGCGGAGTTGAGCAGGCTGTTGTTGCCTATTGGCGAGGTAGACAAGGCAGATGTGCGCGTAATGGCTGCTGAGGCTGGGCTCGCGGTGGCGGATAAGCCAGACAGCCAGGAGATTTGCTTCATTCCAAGTGGCGACTATCGCAAATTCATCGAGGATCGAGGGAAGCCCAGGCCCGGCGACCTCGTTGATATGGATGGTGCGCTGATCAAGCGCCACCCCGGTGTGCAGTTCTTCACGATCGGACAGCGTCGTGGTCTGGGACTCCCGGGCGGCGGCACCAGTCCTGTCTTCGTTACAGAGATCGACCCGGAGACCAACCGTGTCACGGTCGGTGCGGAGAGTGATCTGTATCGAGACGTCCTGTGGGCCTCCGGGCTCTCCTTCACGTCCGGACACCCGCCGAATGGTCCGATACCTGTGACGGTCAAGATTCGATACAAATCCTCAGCGAACCGAGCTACGCTAACAATGCGCGGAGATTGGGCTACGGTGCAGTTCGACGAGCCGCAGCGCGCCATCACGCCGGGTCAGCCTGCAGTGTTTTACGATGGCGAGGAGGTTGTTGGTGGGGGCTTCATTGAGGTCCGTGAGCCATCGCCGATTCAGATGGCTCGGGTCGGACTACAGAGCGCCGTTTAACCTCCGAGCTCGTCTTCGATACTTTGCGATTCGCATGGTGATTGACGCCTGTGAAGACTTTTAAAGCAAAGAAGCCACGCAGCGAGCGACCGCGCCCTGACAACAGCGAAGAGACTGCGCTACTGGGTCAGGGTTACTCGCTCGTCGCTGGAATGGACGAGGCCGGCCGAGGTCCGCTGGCCGGGCCGGTCGTGGCGGGTCTGATTATCCTGCCAAGGAGCCTGTCCGGGCCGTGGGTAAAGGACATTCGCGACAGCAAGGTCATGACGCGGATACAGCGCGAGAAGGTCTTTGGGCACCTGGAAGAGGAGGCTCTGGGCTTTCAGAGTGGGGCCGCGTCGGCTCTGGAGATCGATCAGTTGGGCATAGTGCCCGCTACCCGTCTCGCGATGACCAGGGCGCTGAACGCATTGGCGTTGATGCCCCAATTCCTGTTGTTAGACGCATTCCCGCTGCCTGGCGTCGACATACCGCAATTGGCAATCGTCAAGGGCGACGCGACGTGCCTTTCGATAGCTGCGGCGTCGGTGGTTGCGAAGGTGACCCGTGACCGCATGATGGAGGAGCTTGACGAGCAATTTCCCGGCTACGGCTTTGCACAAAACAAGGGATATGGGACCGGAGAGCACATGCGGATACTGGAGGAGCTAGGCCCCTGCCCCATTCATCGATTCAGCTTCGAGCCCATCAAGGGTTCAGGAGCAACGAGATGAGCACACCTCGAATCCGCCCTTGGCATGGTCGGCGAAGGGCTGGCGAGACGCCATCTGGAGTCCCTGGGCTACAACACATTGGCTGTCAACGTCAGATTTGCGTCTGGCGAAAGTGACCTGGTCGCAGAACACGGCGAGACCATTGTGTTTGTGGAGGTACGAACCCGAAGGGGCACTGGGGTTGGCTCGCCAGAGGAGTCCATAACACCCAGGAAGCTCTCTAAGATGACAGCGACAGCGCAAGAATACGTGCAGGCCCACGAGTCGGAGGGGCGTGATTGGCGCATTGACGTTGGTAGCTGTGGAGATAGGCCACGACGGGCGGCTGCGGCGCATAGACATCGTCGAGAACGCGGTCGAGGGGTGAGCTAGTTTGTCCCACGCTCCGAAGCGTCTGAATTGGCTTTGAACCAATAGTCGCCAGCCGGGACCATGCCTCCACAGGTTCACCACAGACGAAAGCTCATATGAGCTTCCCGCGACGGGCAATTCCTGCAATGCGACACTTTCTGAGCAAGGCCGTCCTAGTTCGTGAGCCCGTGTTAGAATTTTCGCCATGAACCCCTTGGTTGCCGCTCAAATACACGCACTCGTAGAGAACATCCGGCTGCTGGAGGCCTTCGTCACCGTGCCGTTGGGCCTCTACTCCGATATTCGCATGCTTCGCGAGGCGCTGCTGTTGGAGGGAGCCGGCGATCTGACGCAACCCGAGAATCAGGAGCGGCGCCTGGGTTACCGTGGACTCACAGCCGAGCCGGGACTTCTGGCCCTGCGGGCAGCCACTCAGATAGAGGACGTACTTGTCACTCTGGCATCCGTCACTGACGGTGACGGCCCTATGCTCAAACCGGAATGGATCTCCCAGGCACAAAAGGTGATTGCACGGGTGCTGCAGCGGGTCGGGGGCGATGTGCGTAGCGAGGCTGCGGCGCGTGTTCGCGGCCTCTATGTGATCATCGACCCTGAGGTTACCGGAGGCAGGCCGGTTCCTGAGATCGCGCGCGCTGCCCTGGAAGGCGGCGCACAAGTACTCCAATACCGAAACAAGACCGGTGATGCCGCAGAGGTACTGACCGAAGCCATCGAAATGGGTGCGTTGTGCCGGGAGCACGGCGCCCTTTTTATCATGAACGACGATCCAACGCTGGCGGCCTCGTCGGGGGCCGACGGTTTACATGTTGGGCAGCAGGATTTACCTGTGCTGGAGGCAAGACGCTTTCTGGGCTGGGAGCGTCTAGTCGGACGTTCCAACAACAACATGGACGAGGTCTCGGGGTCGGTGGCGACGGGTGCTGACTACCTGGCTGTGGGCGCAGTGTTTCCGACGAGCACGATGGGTAAGTCCACCCGCCCGGTCGTGGGGCCAGATTTTGTCAGAACGGCCAAGCAGTTCGCTGACCAGCCCATAGTTGCGATTGGCGGCATTAATGTGGGCAACGTCGGACAGGTTGTAGTGGCCGGCGCGGACTGCATTTGCGTGGTGGGCGCTGTGACCCTCGCGGATAACCCTCGCACGTCTACGCAGACGCTCGTGGAAGCTATCGCAAACGCAAAGTAGATTTAGGACCATCAAAACGAGGTGACCATGACTATCGATCGAAAAGTCGAACTGGCAGCGGTGTCTGAGACGTCCAGGGCTTCGTTTTTGGAGACGCACAACGCGCGAGAACAGGCCCTGAGGCTGTCCCGCGAGATCGTGCGGAACTCGGCGAACAGCATCAGGGCCACCCACCGTGCGGAGTACGAGAAGGCGCATGAGCTTTTGCAGGCGGTGTCGAACCTGAAAAGCGAGCTGGATGAGCTTCTAGCCGGCCATCCTCGGGTCTACTACGCGGGATTTGTCGAGGACGCGGTTAAGGAGTATGCGGAGGCGAGCGCCACCCTGTCATTTGCGGAAGGCAGGCCGCTGGCAGGGCCGGAGGAGCTTGGCATCGGGGCTGCTCCATACATGAACGCCATGGCGGAGGCAGCAGGTGAGATGCGCCGCTTTATCCTGGACGCGCTTCGGCGTGACGACGTGAGCCGGTGCGAGGAGCTGCTGGGTGTCATGGACGATATCTACAGTCACCTGGTCTCGATGGACTTCCCCGATGCCGTGACAAGGGGCCTGCGCCGCAGTACTGACATGGCCCGTGGCGTACTGGAACGAACCCGCGGAGACCTTACTGTGGCCATACGACAGCGTCGCCTTGAGGGAAAGCTGGCCGACTTGCAAAGATCGCTTGGCGAGAGCTCAGGGGCCCCAACGGCCTGAGAAAAAGAGGGCGTCTTTCAGACGGCCCCTATGGGGTCTGCCCCGGCTTCGCGGCTTGACTAGCCCCATGGCGTATGTTAGTTTTTTCACGAGTCAGGCCCCTGTGGAGTTTTATATAGCTATCCTCCCTCCTGAGGGAGGATTTTTTGTGGAGATGCCAAAATGACCATCGTCTATATCGCCTTTGCGGCCGGTGTTGTCGGCCTCTTGTTTGCCCTAGTCCAGGCGATTCGAATCATCAAGCTGGACAAAGGCAATGAGCTCGTCCAGATGATAGGAAACGCCATACAGGAAGGCGCGATGGCCTTCCTGTCGCGAGAGTACAGGCTGCTGGGTATGTTCGTGGTCGTCATGGCCGTGATCCTCGCCGTATTCATCGACTACGACGTGACGGGTCGTGTCGCGGAGGCGAGCGAACTGTTCGACGCGGATCGGAGCGTGCCGTCGACCGCTATCGCATACCTGGTCGGCGCAATAGGTTCCGCCCTGGCAGGCTTCATCGGCATGAGCATCGCCATCCGCGCCAACTCACGAACCGTCGTGAAAGCCCAGGAGGGCCTGAACGAGGCGCTCAAGGTCGCCTTTAGCTCCGGCTCTGTGATGGGCGTATCGGTAGTGGCCATCGGCCTCATCGGCGTGACCCTCGTTTACCTGGTGTTCAAGGACGTCAGCATCATTGCCGGCTTCGGATTCGGCGCATCGTCCATCGCACTGTTTGCGAGGGTTGGTGGCGGTATCTACACCAAGGCCGCCGATGTCGGCGCAGACCTGGTGGGCAAGGTGGAGGCCGGCATTCCTGAGGACGACCCCCGCAACCCTGCCACAATCGCAGACAACGTGGGCGACAACGTCGGGGACGTGGCGGGCATGGGCGCGGACCTTTTCGAATCTTACGTTGGATCTATCATCGCGACCATCGCTCTGGCGGCCACGGGCGCCCTGTATCTAGATATGGGCGTCGACCTGACCGATACAGAGGCCAACTACGACCACTACCTGTTCTTACTGCCGGTTATCGTCGCGGCCCTTGGCATATTCTCTTCCATACTGGGTACGCTTCTGGTGCGCACCAAGGAGGGCGCCTCGATGGGCCGCCTCCTCTGGACGCTGCGGACCGGTATCATCGCGTCCGGCATCCTTGTCCTGATCGGCACCGGAATCGCCATCAACATGATGGACCTGCCCTTCGATCTGTTCTGGGTCATTGTTGTGGGGCTTGTGGCAGGCCAGATTATCGGCACATCTTCCGAGATATATACGTCCTATGAGTTTAAGTTCACACGGGACATCGCCGCGCAGTCGGAGACGGGTCCCGCGACCGTGATAATCTCGGGCCTGGGCCTGGGCATGATGAGCACGCTGATACCGGGTGTTGTGATCGTCGTCGCGATGTGGGCGACCAACGAGCTTGCAGGTGTCTACGGGGTGGCGTTGGCCGCGGTCGGCATGCTGTCGACCCTGGGCATCACGCTGGCCACGGACGCCTACGGGCCGGTGGCCGACAACGCCGGCGGCATCGCAGAGCAGGCCCACATGGAGCCAGAGGTGCGCGAGAGGACGGATGCGCTCGACTCTCTGGGCAACACGACGGCGGCAACCGGTAAGGGCTTCGCCATCGGTTCGGCAGTGCTAACGGCGCTGGCGCTGATGGCGGCCTATGCGAAGGTCAGCGGCGTGGAGACCTTCGACCTGCTGAATGTAAATGTGATGATGGGGCTGATCGTTGGCTCCATCATGCCGTTCCTGTTCTCCGCGCTGACGATGCAAGCCGTGGGACGCGCGGCGAACGCGATGATCCAAGAGGTCCGTCGTCAGTTCCGGGAAATCGAGGGGTTGATGGACGGCACCGCCCCGGCGGACTACGCCAGGGCCGTCGACATCAGCACCAGTGGCGCGATGCGCGAGATGGTGTTGCCAGGCTTGCTGGCGATCATAGCGCCGGTGGCGGTCGGAGCGATTCTAGGTCCGGAGGCGCTGGGCGGACTTCTCGTGGGCGCAATCGCGACGGGCTTCCTGCTGGCCATTATGATGGCCAATGCGGGCGGGGCCTGGGACAACGCCAAGAAGTGGGTCGAGAAGGGTAATCACGGCGGCAAGGGCTCTGAGCAGCACACTGCTGTGGTCGTCGGCGATACGGTCGGCGACCCTTTCAAGGACACATCTGGTCCGGCCCTGAACATTCTGATCAAGCTGATGTCGATCGTGGCGCTGGTATTCGCGCCGCTGTTCTTGTAGTCTTTCCCCCTCCCCTCTCAAAAATGCTGAGGGGAGGGGCGGCAGCACCGAGTCGCCAAGGTTCAACCGCTGTCGGCGTCGATGCTGTCCATTCGCTCCCTGTCGCGGTCTGTGAGGAATGGACCGATCCTGCGAGCGAACTCCGCCACCGACTCCTCTACCGTAGCGTCGGTCGTGTCTAGAACCAGCTTGTTGGGCAGCGCGGAACCTTGGAACTCCTCCTCAAACCTGCGCAAGACGAGATCAATATCCCCTCTTTGAACCACCCCTGCCTTATGTGGCCGCTCGGCCATTCGATTACGTATGGCATCGGGCGACGCCTTGACCAGGACAAGCACCGTTTCCGGGGCAAACTGGTTGATCCACGTCTCGAACAGATTCCTAGTGTCCATGATCGGGTCGTCCGGGTCCAGGTCGACTAGATAGTCGAAGTAGAGCGGCCCGTAGACGTTGTCCTCGATGTGGAGCCCGATTATCATGCTGTCTGCTCCAGAAGTCGCGAAGGGGATGTGGTAGAAGATGTTGTGGCGCTGAATCATCTCCTTGACCCTGGGCGAAAGCCGCAGTATCTGCTCGTGCTCCTCGTCGGTGAGCTCAGGTGGGTGAGATATTTTAGGCATGAGGAAATGGTCGTGGATCAGGTATTCGTCTGGAACTCCGGCGAAGGCGTCCATCGTTTCGCGGGACCACTTGATCAGCGCCCTAGCCAGGGTTCGGGCGCCGGCATACTCGCTGCCTACTAGCAGTAGTCTCATCGTAATAACTCCTTAGGCGGGGCTCGCGACTCCACCTTGTGATGCTGAGGAGGCCCCCGACGAAGTATCTGGGGCGGGGACTCCTAACGTGAGTTTAGCACGAGCGCCGGTCACCGTCCCAGACCCTTCTTTGTCGCTCAGGGTGGCATGGCATGGGTTGCCTGCTACCCATGGGTGATGAGGGGGTCCGTGACCCCTGCTTCGGCAAACCCCTTGGCCCTCAGGACGCAGCTGTCGCACTCGTTGCAGGGGGTCTCGCCGCCCTCGTAGCAACTCCATGTGAGATCGAGGGGTGCGCCTAGCTCGACTGCCATTTGGACAATCTCTGCCTTGGACAGGTGGATGATGGGCGTCTCGATCTCGATGTCGATGCCGTACTCTGCGCCCAGCTTGCTGCCGAGACGCAGAGTAGTTGCCATCTGCCCATAAAACTCGGGCCTACAATCCGGATAGCCGCTGTAGTCGATGGCGTTGGGGGCCATGTATAGGCGTGCGACTACTTCCGACGCTGGGACGCCCTCGACCTCAATGGCGTGGAGCACCTTGCTCTCCAGCAAGGCC